>CAZMDE010000080.1:7015-9280 GCA_964564355.1 uncultured Bacteroidales bacterium
TCCCCACTCACTACTCCCCACTCACAACTCTATAAGGTGGAACTTTCGATTCTTTCAGATTTTTATTTACAACTTTTAATTTTTCAATAACCTTATTTCTTCTGCTTGTTTCTATCACTTGTTTTTTTGTTGACACATATTCATACCTTAATTCTTTAATCTGATTTTTTGTTTTTTCAATATCTCTCATTGTCCCTAAAGCATAGTATGTATTAGAGATATATAATAAAGTGAAAAAAACAAGGTAGAATATAAATAATAAATTTTTTAATACATACTCTTTAATTATCGCCCCACTTATAAATTCCTGAAAAACCTTTTCAGTTTTACTCTTTTTTTTAAGAGGTTTTTTTACATCTTCCTCAGGCTTTTCTTCTGCAACTTCCTTTACTATTAATCTGTTCTTTCCCATTTTTTATTTAATTGTCACATTTTCAAATTTTCACATTTTCAAATTCTCTCTGCTATTCTCAATTTTGCACTTCTTGCCCTGCTGTTTTCACTAATTTCCTTATCACTTGATATTATTATATTTCTGTTTACCTGTTTAAATGGCGCTATTTGATTACCATAAAAATCTTTTTTCACCTCTCCTTCAAAATTGCCTGACCTGATAAAGTTCTTCACTAATCTGTCTTCAAGAGAGTGATAAGAAATAACAACTAACCTTCCGTTAGTATTTATCAAATCTATCGTTTGCAATAACATTTCTTTTAGGGATTCCATCTCATCATTTACAACTATCCTTATTGCCTGAAATACTTTTGCTTTTATCTTATTCACTTTTCCAAAGTTTGATACTTTGGAAAAGTTATTACACGATTCTATTATTTTAACAAATTCTCCTGTGGTTTCAATTTTATTCAAAGCTCTTTTGTTTATAATTGATTTCGCTAATTCCCCTGCATTGTTTATTTCTCCGTACTCTTTTAAAATCTTTTTCAATTCCTCCTCTGAATATTCATTGATAATTGTTTTCGCAGTTAATTTTTTGTTTTTGTTCATTCTCATGTCAAGTTCTCCGTCAAATCTTGTTGAAAATCCTCTTTCAGCAGTATCTATCTGGTAAGATGAAACCCCCAGGTCTGCTATCAGCCCATCAACCTTTTCTATTCCCTCGTAATTCAAAAAATTCTTTATCCATCTGAAATTATTATTAATCACTAACAATCTTTTTTTATTATTCAAATCTTCTAATCTTCCAATCTTATAATCTGATAATCTGATAATCTGATAATCTGATTCAAATGCTATTAATCTTCCCTTTTTAAGTTTCTTTAATATTTCCGCAGAATGACCTCCTCCTCCATAAGTAACATCAACATAAATTCCATTAGGTTTTATTGCTAATCCGTCTATGCTTTCTTTTAATAAAACCGGGTTATGATACACACTGTTGATTTTTGTTTTTGTAATTTTTTAATTTTTTGTCAATTTCTAATTTCTAACTTCCAGCTTCCAGCCTCCATTAAAGTCCTCCCATTACCTGGTTAGCAAGGTCTTCAAAATCTATTGGCTTTTTCAGTTCTTCTTCATACTTGCTCTTATCCCAAATCTCTATCTTATTTACTGCTGATGCAAGCACTACATCCTTACTTAATCCTGATGAATCTATAAGGTCTTTGGGTATCAGAAATCTGCCGGTTCCGTCCAGAATAACTTCCCTATGGCTATCCATAAACAACCTTTTGAAAATGTCAACATTCTTGTTGAATGGATTTTTTTGCTCAATCTGGTTTACCATTTTGTTCCACTCGCTCATCGGATAAACCTCAAGACAATCATTATATCTGCTCTTCTTAATAATAAAACCCTCACTTATGATTGGTTGCAATTTCTTCTTCAAAGCTGAAGGGAACATAATCCTGCCTTTCTCATCTACCTTGCAATCATATACGCCCACTAAATTTGTCATGTTAAAATTTCTTAAAAAGTTTGTAAATGTAAAACAATATTTACCACTTTGTATACTTTTTGTTCCATTTTTTTCCATTTTTTTCCACAATCCTCACTCTATTTTTATTAACAGTCTGTTAATAACTTTTTTATTAATTGGAATTATTACTTTCAGCTTATTGTCACCGGACTTTAGTCGAATATCCGATTTGTTTAAAACACAATATAGGTTTGATGGCGAGAGCTATTTCTTAATTTTATTAAATGCATGCATTCTTATCATTTTAATCAATGTGTTTGTTGAATAACTACTGCAACTACTACTACTACTACTACTACTACTACTACTACTACTACTACTACTACTAC
>CAZMDE010000081.1:0-5709 GCA_964564355.1 uncultured Bacteroidales bacterium
TTTAGAAATAATAATAAATTTAATAGCAAAACTACAAAAAAAAATTGATAACAAATTTTCTATTTTAAATTAATAAGAAAAAAAGCCGATGAGTTAATACTCACCGGCTTTTTAAATAATCTCTCTTTTATATTCTACTATTGTAAAGTTTCTATTGAATTCTTTAAAAGAGCTTCTGCAAAATCAGGATTATGAATACCTTGGCTGCGGTCTTCCATAATAAATTTTATATTATAACATGCTTTAGCCTGCTTTGCATTTAATTTTATTGCTTTTGACCCGGTAGTTGGTATTTTCCATAATTCGTAATTATCATCAGTACTTGGAACATCATACATCCAACCTTTAGCAATAACTAATGCTTTTGCCTGGTCAATTAATGTCTGAATTCTGGTCTGTGTTGCATTAATCTTAGTTGTCATATCACTTGCTGTCTTTCCTGCATGACAACCAGTTGCACCGCAACCGTTAACGTTTAAAGTTTGATTACCTTCAACCTCACCTATTACTTTCATGGAATGTCCTCCAATAAATTTTCCTGATGAAGATGGTGCCATATGGCAGGTAATACATGCATTGGTAATATCAGTGTGACGTCCGTTTGAATATGATATTGTGCCAATTTCATATGCACCATATCCTTTACCTGCAAGCAAAGTTGACTGAGGTCCGTGATGTGGTCCGAAACGGCTGCTTTTTATGTAAACAGAATCAGCATCAGCTGCAGTTTTAAGATTTACAGCAACATTTTTATTATCAACAACAGATAATACCCTTGGCTGATGGCATTTTGCACAAAGATTGCCTTTGCCAAAGTCCATAAGAGTTGTGGTTGGGTCTGCTCTTAATGTAATTGGAGCTGTAACTTTTAATGAAAGGTCTGTTGCATCATAATTCTTATGTATATTATGGCAGGTATAACAACCTATTGCTGTGGCATTTTGAATATCAGCAGCTGTATTATCAGCATTTCCATTAGCTATACATTCGTTAAATCATTCATTTGTATGACAGTGAGCACAGCCTGCTCTTGATTCAAATGTCCTTTCGCCTTCACCATGTACAGATTCCTCATACTGAGCCACAGCACCAAGTAGTGTAGATTGATCATGACACTGCTTGCAATTAACTGTAGCATTTTGTCCATTTTGTCCGTCTTTTCCTGTTGCACCTGCAGGTCCGGCTGGTCCTTGAGGACCTTCTTTTTTACAACTTATAGCTGTAATAGCTATTACACATAAAAATAGTAGTACTTTTTTCATAAATTTATTATTATTAATTATTATTTAATTGATTTTGATTTATAATTATTGACAAATATATTATCTAATACGTGCTAATTATTGTTAAAAATTGTTAATATTTGTTAATTGCTAAATTGTTAACAATAAATTTTTGACAAAAATATAAAGTTAGTAGGTATCAAACCAATATCAAGCTGTAGAATTAATACTTTTTCCTTAATAAGTGTTCCTCATATTTATTGTCCAAAATTAAAAATATATTCGGGGTATATCGTAAAAATTCAGATATAGGTCTTTTTTGAATTAATCAAATTAACATAACAGGTATAATTTACCAAGAAAGTAATAAAAAACAAAATGTAAAAATGTTTTGTTATTTAAAATGCATTTGAAATTTCTTTTACAAAGTTTTCATAATTTTTTTCAGCATCAAAATTTTCTTTCCACATTTTATAAGAGTTATTTCTATATTGAACAATTTCTGTTTCTGACAGGTTATAAATTTTTCTAATAGTTTCTGCAATCTCACCAGGCGAAGGGTTAGGAGAAAGCAGAATGCCATTAGTATTATTAACTATTTCCGGAGTGCCACCAACTGAGGTAGCAATTACAGGTATGCCAAATGACATAGCTTCCATTATAGAAACAGGTAATCCTTCAGTCTGGCTTACATTTATAAATAAGTCTATCTGATTATCGTGGTAATAGTTCATCAAATCTTCATATTTATAATTACCAGCGAAGAAATAATGTATATTATTTTTATTGCCAAGTAAGTTTTTTGCCAGCTCCTTTATTTCATTCAAATGGTTTGATTTTGTCCATTCATATTCTTCACCTATGTGAACCCATTTCAAGCTAATATCATTAATTAATGCGAGTGCTTCTATTATCTTACCTATCCTTTTTAATCTTACAATATGTGAGCAACTGAGTAAGAAAAATTCATCATTCTTTTTTTTGTACTCTTTCAAAGCATATCTGTTAATTGTACCAAGCTTGCTGATTTTGAGCTTTTCAGAATCAGCATTACTAATCTTTAATATTGACTTAAAATAGTTTCTGCCATGTTCAGAAATGAAATATACTGAGCTGATATTTTTAAGGATATATTTTTTCAAAGGCAGATAATTGATGTTGTTACGCCAGAAATAAAGGTCATAGCTGTGTGCACGTGATATACCTAATGATGCTTTATGGCGCTTCAGTAGCCTGGTTATTGCATAAGCACATTTATCATACCAGTAAGAATATAAAATCAGATTATTATTGTTTAATCTTTCAGTATCAATAAGATTGTCAATATATTTGTATATTTTTCTTCCGGCAATAATAGTAGTTAACAAATCAATCATCATTCTCCTATTGGGAACCTTTCTATAAGTGAACATGATTGTAATAAATTCCAAAAAAAATTCTTTGCTGAACAAAGCTGGTAATAAATTTGAAATTATTTCTTTCCGGCTGATAGTTGTGTTGAGTCTGAAAACTTTGCAATTTTGTGGTAGTGGCCTCACATAATCACTTTTAGTATCCTGTGAAATCACAATTATTTTCTCAAACTTTCTGCTTAAAACAAGTATCTCCTCATCTAGATAACCTTCATAAGTATCATAAGGAAAATGTCCTGTTATAAGTATGAGATTCTTTTTGGCTGATAAAACTGAGTTATTGTAATACTGATTGAAGGTTTGAAATTCATATTTGCGGGATTGGACTAATTTTTCTATAGTTAATAAAGAGCTTTTTGATAGAAATTTTATGTGTGAGATAAAGTTTATAGTTTTTTTATCTGACTTTTTTATTTTGTTTATTATCAGTTCAGGATAAGTATAGTCAAGAGAAAAGGGCATCTTATAACTTCTTACCTTTGACAGAATCCTGTTAAATGCATTTAATTTAGTTTGACTGCCCGGACCTAATGATTTGCCTTCACCTTGTGAAAATGGTTGACTTTCATAAGCATAATGCCTGTATAATAATTTCTCTCTTAATTTATCTAAAATAGATTTGCTGTAAACTGAAATAGGTATTTCAAGAAATGTTCTATTATCTACTTTGAGTAGTGGGTCTGTACCAAACCAGTAATTCTGTAAATCAGGTATATTGCTGAAATCATAATTTTGATACTGGCTATTAGCTACTAAACCCTTTGCTACAGAGCTATCAATCTTAATATTGTATTTAATAAATGAGCTTTTTAATGGCTCAAAAGGAGTGATGCAAAGTCCACCGGCTCTGAAAGAAGAAACTTTATAATCGGGCTTAAAAGGTTTGCATATATCTTCAAGAAGCTTAATTCCAATTTTGAATAATTCATCAATTTCTTTTTGGGTTAATTGCTGTAAGCGATATTTTTTTAGGTCCGGGAATACCCATTGATTATTTTCATATACTGCATCCAGCCACTGAGGATGTAAATGCAGCTCAATATCATGACCATCAGTCAGTAAATGTTGTATTTGATTTCTGAACATTTCAGAATGATGGTTAAGCCCCGGTTTCTGAAGTAATTTGAAATAATAAAGTATGTCAACAAAAAAAGTTGCTTTGACTTTATGTTTATTCAGGACACCCCTGAGAATGTTGCAGGGATTAATAAGGCAGGTTTCAATTGTGCCTGATTCCTTAAGAAAAAGTTCATAATCAAATGTCAGAAGAATAGTCTTTTTTTCTTTCATTATCTATTATGTCTAATGGTTTTCTTCTTGTTTTAAGATATATCAGAGTATTAAAAACCTTTTTCTTAAAAGGGTTAATATCGTATTTCCATAAATAACCCTGCCTTAGCTCACCACCAAATCTTCTTTTGAATTCCTGAATTCCATGAACCTTTGAATGATTATCAGGATGGATCCTTGCTCCAACAAGATTATATTCCTTTATTCCAAGAGATTTAAAATATTTAATAGCTTCCCATTGCAGCAGGTTCATAGCTCCAAGATGATGGTTTGCAGTGCTTCCTCCGTATTGATAGTATGCTGAATCTTTATCCCAAAAAATGAGAGCAGCTCCCTCATAAACATCTTTGTTTTTGACAGTAAATATTTCTATATTTTCGTTATTAATTGCAATGAAATTATCATATTCAGATTTTCCCATAAATACAATTCCCTGTCTGACAAGTGTGTCATTAATAATATTGTAACAAATATCTTTCAGGTGCTGTCCTCTCTCACTAACGATACTGTCTTTTATAGCCTTTCGGATTACATTCTTATGCTTTGAATGAATATTCTGGAACAAAGTTTCTTCATCATTCTTCAAATCAATTACATATGTGCCAAAATTGCAATATTCGCTTTTATCTGGAAATGCTTTAAATAAAACATTAGTCGGTGGCTGAGTTATAAAATCAAATTTAAGCTTTCTTAAATTGTTTATTACTTCATTTAAAAAGCTTTTTTCCTTTTCATCGGTATAAACATTTCTGAGGCTAACAGTTTCACAGGTAAATGTAATAAATCTGAATACAAATCTCTTTCTAACAACAAAAGGCAAGAGAAAATCTTCATTTATAAACCAGCCAAAATCATTAGAAATAGTTTTCAAATAACTCTCTCTGGCAAAGAAAGGCAGGTCTTCATCTTTAATATTTTTATTTCTGATTAACTCTATCATACAAAATCTAATACTTTTGCAAAAGTAGAAATAATAATAATGATAATGTATTTCTTTCCAAGCCCTTTCAAAGCAGAAAAAATAAAATTAAATAAGGCAGATATTAAATCATCTCCCTTTCTGCTGGATTCAGGGAAAAGCGCATTAAGGATTGCTTTAAGAAGTTTAAAATTACCCCCTGATGCAAAGGTTGGTATCCCTTCATTTTGCTGTAATGCTGTCGAGGATGCTGTTAGAAAAGAAAATCTGTTTCCTTATTTCTTTGATTCAAAAGATGAAGATACATTTTGGGCAAATTATTCAGAGGAAAAAATTATTCGGGAACAAATTAAAACTATTATTATCACACATTTATATGGATTCAAACATCCTGATACAGACAGAATATTGGAGTTTTGTCATAAGAATAAAATAAATGTAATTCATGATTTAGCTCAAAGCTATGGACTGAACACATCCGGTTTCGGAAAAGATATTCTGATATATTCATTTGGAGCGGGTAAATCTACAACTGCTGCTTTAGGAGGAGAAATTGTTAATTTGAATATAACGCATAAGGCTTCTATTTCTTCATCAAATGCAAGACAAAAGATTGATGCTATTCTGTTTTACTATTCAAGACTTTATGGTTTTAAGTTTAAATTTCTTATTGTTTTTTTAAATAAAATTTTATATAAGCTATTAAAACAAACAGAAGATATAAGGGAAATGAGCAAATTTCAGGAAAAAAAAGCTGCTGAAGCAAAGTTCCTTGTAATGAATAAATCTGACGAACGTAAGGAACGATATAATTATCTCACTGATTCCATTGCAAATAATAATAAAATTAAGCTTGCATATAATG
>CAZMDE010000081.1:5809-9156 GCA_964564355.1 uncultured Bacteroidales bacterium
GACTTTTCTATTTTAAAGCCATTTGATCTCAGAAGGGATTCCATTTCATGTTTTTTATATCTGTAAAATCCAATACGGGCAAATGCATCCTGCCATCTTTTTGGTAATGGGAAAACCAGAATTATAATTCCATTTGAATTTAAGAGCTTATGAAGAGCATTTAATAAAATATTTATTTTACTTCTCTGGAGATTCTGAAATACTTCAATTGAAAAGACAATATTCAATTTTCCCTCATATTCATTTATAAATTTTTCCAGTTTGTCAGGTTCAGTGAAGCTGAAATTATAAAATTTAGCAGAAGGTATTTTTTTACTTGTGATAGTATCAATAACTATCTGGCTTGTATCAATACCTAATACATTGCATTTATTTTCAAAGAGCTTTAAATAACGCCCGGTTCCGCAACCGTATTCCAGAATATTTGAGTCAGGATTAATATTTTTAAGAACATCTTCCTTTACCAGGTTCTTCAATCTCTCAAAAGAATTCTGATACTCTGTGAACTTTTCAACATAACCATCAATTTGTTCGTCTTTCAATCCCTTATTTGCAAGATCTATATAATAATCAACCATGTCATTAGCATCATTCCCAAGCTTTATCTTAAAAAAATTCAGGACTGATCTGGAGAAAACATATGAATTCAGAAGAGGTTTATATATTGCAGTCCTTTTTATAAATTCCTTTATGCTGCTCATAACTATTTTATTAAATCTAAAATCGTAAATCCTATTACTTTTGCAAAGATAAATAATAACCGGAATGGAGAAAGTATTAATTGTATCATATTTCTTTCCTCCCTGTAACCTGACAGCTTCTCAAAGAGTAGCTTCCTGGGCTAAATATCTGAATGAATATGGTTATTTTCCTATAGTTATTACTAGAAGGTGGGATTATAATATCAATGTTCAACAGGATATGTCAAAGCAAACCCCGCCGGATGTTAAGCATGAAATATATCCGGAATATGAGGTCTTTTACCTACCATATAAGCCTAATTTAAAAGACAGGATTTTTTCTAAACACGGAGAAAATAAGTACGTTTTTTTAAGAAAAATACTGTCTTTAAGTGAGCTGGTACTTCAGAATATTTGTGTCAATATGATACCTTATAAGAATCTTTACTTTTTCTCATTAAAATATCTCAGGCAAAACAAGGATATTAAAAAAGCAATTGTCAGCGGTAATCCATATATTCAGTACAAAATTTTATATAAGTTGCATAAAATGACAAAAATAAAATGGATAGCTGATTACAGGGATGCCTGGACCAGCAGTAAAATAAATTATATTGAAAGGAGCTTGCTATTTAATTACCTGAATGAATATGACAGATATTTTGAAAAGAAATGGGTTGGAACTGCATCATATATTACTTCTGTTTCAGAAACTCTTGCGAAACATATAAGCTCTCAGGCAAAAGTACAGGGAGTTAGTCTTCCCAATGGCTTTATTAAAGAAGAATTTGATGACCTCAGGAACGAGAAACCTTATGATAAATTTACTATAACCTATGTTGGTACTTTATTTCCGGGTCAGAAAATTGACATATTCTTAAATGCATTTAAGAAATTTATAGATGCAAATTCTCATCCTGAAGCTAAATTACTTCTTCCGGGTCTTGCTTTTAAGAGACCACAAAAAGAAATTGTTGATGAATTGATGAAAGGCTATGAGAAGTATTATGAATGTACGGAAAGAATTGAAAGAGATGATATATTAAAAATTGAAGTTAAATCACATTTGCTGTTATATGTTGCATGGCATGGGTTTAGCGGTATAGTTCCAAGTAAGATATATGAGTATATTGCAAGTGGGTCTTATATTGTACTGTCACCAACAGATAATGATGCAGTTGAGGATATTGTGTTGAAATCAGGCTGCGGAGCAGTTTGCAATAATATTGAGGAAACTTATCAGGTTATTAATAATGTTTATAATAAGTATTTACAAGGAATAAAGATTACAAATGATGTGAATACAGACAGAGTCATGCAATTCTCAAGGAAAATCCAGGTACAGAAATTATCTGTTCTTCTTAAACAACTTAATGATTAATATGAAAAAAGTACTAACCTGCGTAGGGACACGTCCAAATTTTATAAAAATAACTCAGCTCGAGAAACAATTTAAAAGATATCCAAATATTGAATATAAATTACTTCATACTGGTCAGCATTTTGATGATAATATGAGTAATGTATTCTTTAATGAGCTGAATATTAAGCCACCTGATGTTTATCTTAACATTAATCAAGGCTCTCAGCTTAATATCATATCTAATATTATTATTGAAATAGAGAAGTTCCTGAAGACCTATCAACCTGATCTTGTTATGGTTCCTGGCGATGTCAATTCATCATTTGCCTGTGCATTTGCTGCTGACAGGCTCGGTATACCTGTTGCTCATATAGAAAGTGGTTTGAGAAGCTTTGATAAGGCAATGCCTGAGGAAATAAACAGAATGATGATAGATGACCTGACATCATTATTTTTTGTAACTGAACAAAGTGGCATTGATAATCTCAGAAATGAGAATAAAAAAATGAATAATGTTCATTTTGTTGGAAATACAATGATTGATACTCTGATTGCTTTTCTGCCAATAATTCAGCATTCAGCATTCAGCATTCAACATATAACATTGAAAAAGCCAATAGTGTCTATTACTTTTCATCGTCCGCCTAATGTTGATAACAAAGATAACCTCAGTAAAATAATATCTGCAATTGTTAAGTTATCAGAATATTTTAAAGTAGTTTTTCCTGTTCATCCCCGAACAAAGCATAATATAGAGAATTTCGGTTTGAACAGTAAAATATCAGGTAATGAGAATATTATATTAACTGAGCCATTAGGATATATTGATTTTCTGAAGCTTGTCAAGGAAAGCAGTTTGGTTATTACAGATTCAGGTGGTATCCAGGAAGAGACAACTTATTTGAAGATTCCATGCCTGACTGTCCGAACAACAACTGAAAGACCTGTTACTATCAGTGAAGGTACAAATACGCTTTTAGAATTAAATGAAGATTTAATTATTGATAATGCTTTGAAAGTTATCAATGGAAAGTATAAAACTGGCAAGATTCCAAAGCTTTGGGATGGAAAAGCATCTGAAAGGATGGTTGATATTATTGCGAAATTTTTGAAAGCAGGAAGTGAGTAAAGTGATTTTTTATCAGTATGTTAATATCTTAAATATTTTAGTAAGCTAAACTCCATATTTTTGGCATGAGATGATACCTATATGATACCAAGATGATACCAGAATGACTTTAGGATGAATTGTCTTGTCCTGAAATACGTTGACAGTCAAAAAGTGTAAATTTATGTTAGGACAA
>CAZMDE010000082.1:0-389 GCA_964564355.1 uncultured Bacteroidales bacterium
CATTTTTAATTATTCGTTATTTGCCCAGTGCGGAGAGGTAAGGTGGGATGTGAAAACATTATCTGACGCTGATACTGTTTTAATAGATTTTGATAATATAGTGAAGACAAGTATTAGCGACCAGGTTAAATTGCCTAAACCTGAAAAAATTAAAAAAAATTCACCTCGTTTGCCGGATGAAACAACTGTATATACTTTAAACTGTTATGTATTAGGGTTCAAAAGAGAAAAAGATATGGATATTCATTTAGTCTTAAGGGATTTGGATTCCAATGTAACAATGGTTGCTGAAATTCCAAGTCCTCATTGCCCTGAAGTGAAGGAAACCAGCCGTTACAAACAACTTATCAAGCTTAATCAATGGTTTTTAGACAATGTCGGAAAACCAA
>CAZMDE010000082.1:399-6268 GCA_964564355.1 uncultured Bacteroidales bacterium
ACCAACATCCCTGTTCAAGACTCTGCGCAAACCGGTTGCAGTTACTATTACCGGCGTCGGTTTCTTTGATTTTGTTCATGGTCAGAAAGGAATGGCTGCCAATGGACGTGAAATCCATCCTGTTCTTAAAATGACACTATACAATAAATAATTTGCAGTTTATAAAGGTTCTTCTTTAATCAATAATAAGTACTTTTGCATTAATATATTATTTGGGATGAAACTTGGTTTAGATTTAAAATTCATTTGTTCATTAGTTCTAGTGTTCTTTTGCTCATTGCTTAATGCTCAAACTGGTTCCGATGAAAAAGAAGAGCAAAATTATTTAAAGCTCAAAGGACTTTCCTACGGATTTAACTTTGGAGTATATTTCCCCGGTAATAAAACTGCAAATTATTATAATGGTAGTGGAAGAAACAATTTACATGATGCAATTATTTCAACTACAAATTATTTGTATCAACCAAGGTATATATATGATTCAATTAAAAATAAAATATTTAAAAATGATTTTGCTATAAAAGAACTTCCTCAGCACATGAGATATTCTGTTGCAACTAATATAGGTTTTTATACTAAATTTAATTTTGATGATAATTTTGGTATGTACCTTGAAATAAATCATGCAAAACTTAAAACAACTGATAAAGTGACTTTTGATGTGTTTAATGGCGTTTCAATTAAAAATGTATCTGCATATAGTATTCATGCTAAGGAGTCACGTGTTGATATAAATTTAGGAATAATGAGAAGCTTTGGTAAAAGAAGAATATTCAAACCTTATGTCGAAGGTGCTTTTAATTTGAATAATACAAAAGTTTTATCTGCAGATATTAATTTTGATTATACAGAAAACGGAATAACTAAAAATTTAACTTATAGCTATCTTTATCAGGATTACCAGTATTTCATTAAAAGAGATGATGGTATAGGATATGGTGTATTAGCCGGGGGAGGGGTTCAGGTAATTGTAAATCAGGCCATGCTTTTATATACCGGAATTGATTTTACACTTAAGAAGATACATCTGGGGGATAACAAGAATTATAATCTTAACTCATTTATATACCTTCGCTTGTTATTCAGGAATCTTATTTCTACAAAAGCAGATGAATGATTAGTTCTTAGAAATTCCAGCTTCCAACTTCCAACTTCAAGCTTCTATATAATCATTCCTGCTCCGACAGTTTCATTTGTCCCTTCATCTATCATAATTAAACTACCTGTTCTGCGGTTATTTTTGTATTTGTCATAAAACAAAGGTTGGGTTGTTCTGATATTAATACGTGCAATATCATTTAAACCTATTGAAAGATCATCTTCTAACCTGTGAAGAGTATTAATATCAACCTTATATCTTATCTCTTTAACTATGCAACGGGCTTCTTTGGAAGTATGTTTTATGGCATATTTACCATTAAGAACTAATTTCTTTTCATTAAGCCAGCAAACCATAATGTCTATATTCTGACCGATTGAAGGAACATTATTTTCCCTGACAATCATATCTCCACGGCTAATGTCGAGTTCATCCTCAAGTCTCATTGTAACAGACATAGGAGCGTAGGCTTCCTGAATGCTACTGTCATAAGTGTCTACTGCTTTAATAGTAGTTGTAAAACCAGACGGCAGAACCATTACCTTGTCGCCAGGCTTAAAAATACCTCCGGCTATTCTGCCTGCATAACCCCTGTAATCATGAAAATTATCATTATATGGTCTTATAATATATTGAACAGGAAAGCGGCAATCCACTAAATTTTCATCACTTCCAATATGTATGGTTTCAAGAAGATAAAGCAAAGTTGTCCCCTGGTACCATTTCATGTTCTCAGACTTATCTACTACATTATCTCCTTTTAAAGCGCTTATAGGAATAAAATGCAAATCATTTACCTCAAGCTTTGAAGCAAAGTCTTTAAAATCTTTTTGAATGGTTTCAAAAACATTATGGTCGTAATCTACCAGGTCCATTTTATTTATGCATACAACAAGATGTGGTATTTTAAGCAGTGAAGCAATAAATGAATGTCTGCGTGTTTGTTCAATAACTCCTTTACGTGAATCAATCAGTATAATTGCCAGATTAGCAGTTGAAGCGCCGGTTACCATATTCCTTGTATACTGTATATGGCCGGGCGTATCTGCAATAATAAATTTTCTTTTAGGTGTGGCAAAATATCGGTATGCAACATCTATTGTAATTCCCTGTTCTCTCTCTGCCCTCAATCCGTCAGTCAGCAAAGCAAGATTTACATAATTCTCACCCATTCTCTCACTTGCTATTCTGATAGCTTCATATTGGTCCTCGAAAATTGATTTGCTGTCATAAAGCAATCTCCCAATCAGTGTGCTTTTTCCATCATCAACGCTGCCTGCAGTAGTAAACCTCAGCAATTCCATATCAAAATATCCCCCTTTGTCTCCCATATTATTTACGATATAATAATTACGAAGTACGATTTATGAAAATCTAAAATCGTAAATCGTAAATCTAAAATTAAAAATATCCTTCCTTTTTTCTGTCTTCCATAGCTGATTCAGAACGTTTATCATCATATCTGCTTCCTCTTTCAGTAACTCTGACAGCAGCTACTTCTTCAATTATTTCCTCAACTGTTGAGCAATCAGATACTGTTGCACCTGTGCAGGTTGCATCACCAATTGTCCTGAATCTTATTTTCATCATCACAGGTTTTTCTCCTTCTGCTAATGGAATGAAATCAGTTTTTGCAAGTATCACACCCTCTCGTTTCAGACATTCTCTTTCATGAGTAAAGTAAAGAGAAGGCATCTCAATCTTATCAAGAAGGATATACTGCCATATATCCATTTCAGTCCAGTTGCTTAGAGGGAATACCCTGAAATGTTCTCCCATATTTTTCCTGCCATTAAAGAGATTCCAAAGCTCAGGCCTTTGGTTTTTAGGGTCCCACTGTCCGAACTCATCTCTGTGAGAAAAGAATCTTTCTTTTGCACGTGCTTTTTCCTCATCGCGTCTTCCGCCTCCAAGAGCTACATCAAATTTATGCTTTGCCAATGAATCCAAAAGAGTAACGGTTTGCAGAACATTTCTGCTTGCATTAAATCCTTTTTCTTCAATAACCTTTCCCTTATCAATAGATTCCTGAACAAGACCAACAAGCAACTTTGCATTAATTCTTTTAACCATTTTGTCCCTGAAATCAAGTGTTTCAGGAAAATTATGTCCTGTGTCAATATGCAATAAAGGAAAAGGTAATTTTGAAGGATAAAATGCCTTTAATGCCAGATGAGTCATAACAATAGAGTCTTTTCCGCCTGAAAATAGTAATACAGGCCGTTCAAACTGAGCTGCTACTTCCCTCAGCACATATATAGATTCTGATTCAAGCTCCTTTAAATGATTTAAATTATATCTTGTCATTTATAAATTAAGTAATATGGCAATTTTGTAATTTATTAATTTGATTAATCTGATAAATCTGATAAATCTGATAATCTTTTAATCACTTGCTTTAGCAAGATTTTTGCTGATTCAGTCTTATTTTGTTTTGAAGTATCAATAACAATATCCGGGGTTAAAGGTTTCTCATACCCACTGTCAATACCTGTGAAATTCTTCACTTTTCCCTCTCTTGCCTTTTTATATAATCCTTTGGTATCTCTTTGTTCACAGATTTCAATAGGCACATCAACAAAAACTTCAATAAAATCATTCTCCCCGATAATTTGCTTTGCCATTTTCCTAATCTCTAAAGTCGGACTAATGAAGCAGTTTATCACTATGATTCCGCAATCTAACAGTAGCTTTGATATTTCAGCCACTCTTCTTATATTTTCTTTTCTTCCCTTATCAGTAAAATCAAGGTCAGCATTAATTCCGTTTCTGATATTATCACCATCAAAAACCTGAGTTAGCATACCTTGTTTATGTAGTTCTCTTTCAAGGTTAATAGCAAGAGATGTCTTTCCAGAGCCTGACAAGCCGGTAAGCCAAATCACCTTGCCTTTTTGCTGTAAAAGTTTCTCCTTATCCTTTCTGCTGACAAGACGATTTATAACTGGAAATATGTTATTGTCTGCATTCATCCTATGAAATCAGGAGGCAAATATACTAAGATTAAGCTTAAAAGCAAATGATAATTGTCAATATGGCTAAAGCCATTAGTAGGAAGTAGATAGAAATATTCTAAATTACCAACTTACTAGATTATAAAATTAGTTACTTTCAATTATCTTGAAAAGTTCATCCAGCTTAGGAGTAAGGATTATCTCAGTCCTTCTGTTTTTCGCCCTGCCATCAGGTGTGGAATTTATATCAACAGGAGAGTATTCACTTTTCCCTGCTGCTGATAAACGTATTGGGTCTACCTTACTGTTTGTAACTATTATCTTAACAATAGCAGTAGCACGCATAACACTCAAATCCCAGTTGTCTTTAAGCTGCCCGACACCTTTATATGGAACATTGTCTGTATGCCCTTCTACTAGAATGTTTATATCAGGATTAGATTCAAGAACTGTAGCAAGATTTTTCAAAGCCTCTGCACCTCTTTTATTAACAGTAAAGCTTCCGGAAGGGAATAATAATGTTTCTTCCATTGACACATATACTTTTCCGTTTTTCTGCTGTATTGTTAATCCCTTGTTTTCAAAACCCATTAAAGCCTCAGTAACTTTGTTCTTAAGAGCTTTAACAACTGAATCTTTTTTGCTCAGTATGCTTTGCAATTCATTCAGCTTCTGTTGATTTTCAATCAGGTCTTTCTGGTTTGATTTAAGCTGTTCAGTCAGGTCATTGAGATTTTTTTCTTTTTCTTTCAGCGCTTCTTCAAGCTTATTCAATGCCATTTCCCGTTTTTGCAGGTCGTCCTGGGTTGACTGTAGTTTTGTTAAAAGTTTTTCACTGTCTTCCCTGTCATCTTTCTTTTGTCTGGCGTACTTATCAAGGAGTTCATTATTAAGCTTATCAATTTTGTCATATTGCTGCTGCATCTTTCTTAATGACATGCCAAGTACTGTTGTATCTTTGTTAAGATTAGCAATAGCTTTTTCTAAATTTGCAATTTTACTTCCCATTTCCTTGTTGCTTGCTGTCAGGTTCAGATTCTGGGTTTTCAAATCAGTATTTTGCTCTTCGAATTTTTTCCTTTTTGCCTGTTCTTCGGCTAACTTATTCTGAGGTACGCATGAAATAAGCAGCATTGAGATTACAAATGCTGTAAGAACTGAGATGTTTAATAATATCTTTTTCATAAATTTTAATATTAAGTAAACAGCAAACCTACGTAAATTTTAAAAATATAAATACGATATTTAATAAAAGATTTGAACAGGTAAACATATAGGTTATTTCCTTTTGGAAAGATAGTATTTTATTATTTTATGTGAAAAACATGTGTGGAAAATAAACCTACAATAAAACATACTAACACTATAGCTAATATTGCTTCTTTGCTTATTATTATACCTTTCATTTTTTTTATATAATGCATAAGTGAGCGCCAGTTATAGAAAATATGAACAATGACAAATATAATAAACAAAACTGCCGACATATTATGAACTGACATCCAGAAATGTCTATCCTGTGACAATGTTTCAAATTGTAAATTATGATTCATCAAACCTGATACAGGTAATCCTAATCCGGAAACAAACATTGCTATCGAAATAAATGCGCGTTTATTAAACCTTTTTTTTTCTTCTTTTTCCATATTATTCTGTGTTTAGAGCAGACATGACATATTTTAAAATATGTCATGTCTTAATTATTAATATAACCTCAGCTATCATAATCCCATTAATCTTACTTATTTCTATTTCCATTTTTTCTCCGTTCAGCTAAGTGTCAATCGTAGTCAATTGGTTTATTAAATTGCAGGAG
>CAZMDE010000082.1:6368-9035 GCA_964564355.1 uncultured Bacteroidales bacterium
CAGGAGCCTAGCGCCTATAATGGTTTATTAGTATCTAAATCTTTATTCAGCAGAGCATCCCATCCCTGTGCAGTGATAGGGTGCTGAGTGCCGCTCCTGGTAATCAGATTATATCCTGCATTTTTATTGGTTATATTACCTATAACAGTTATATCAGGATTGTTTTTAACCTTGTCATAATCAGCCTGCTTAATAGTAAACAGAAGTTCATAATCCTCACCGCCATTTAAGGCACATGTTGTTGGGTCGAGACTAAATTCCATAGCAGCATTATATGTAACCTGGTCAATAGGGATTTTATCTTCATAAAGAACACAACCTACCTCGGATTGCTTGCAAATATGTATTATTTCTGAAGCAAGACCATCGGAAATATCTATCATGGCAGTTGGTTTGAGAGATATTTTTTTTAGCATATCAATTATATCAGTTCTGGCTTCCGGCTTTAATTGTCTTTCAATGATATAGTCGAATCCTTCGAGCTGTGGCTGCATATTTGGATTGGCAATAAACTCTGCTTTCTCACGCTTAAGTACCTGTAAGCCTGTATAGGCTCCGCCAAGGTCGCCTGTGACACAGATTAGGTCATATTCTTCTGCACCTTTTCTGTAAGTAATATCTTTTTCTTCAATTCCACCTGTAACAGTGATGCTAATGAAAAGCCCGCTATTACTTGTAGTAGTGTCGCCTCCGACAAGGTCAACCTTGTATTTATTGCAGGCAAGCTGAATGCCATAATATATTTCCTCTATGGCTTCAACTGAAAAGCGATTAGATAAGGCAATACCGACAAGTATCTGCTTAGGTGTGCCATTCATAGCTGCTATATCGGAGAAATTTACAACAGCAGCCTTATAGCCCAAATGCTTAAGAGGACAATAAGTCAAATCAAAATGAACTCCTTCTAACAATAAATCTGTTGACAGGAGAGTCTTTTTGTTTCCGTAATCAATGACTGCTGCATCATCTCCGACTCCTTTATTGGTGCTGTCATTTACCAGCTTTATATCCTTAGTCAGAATGTATATCAAGCCAAACTCCCCGAGAGAGCTGATTTCTGTCCGCTTTATATTTTCTTCAAACATTTTAATTTATTTATGAATTACTAATAAACCAATGAATTAATAAACCTTTTCGATTGGAATGCGATTAGCAGCCTTTATTAAATTTATCATTTCATTTGTTGTCATGCTTTGGCTTTTATTATCTGCACCTGCAAGGGTGTAAATCTTTGTCGTATCATCAATTGTTCCGTCTATGTCATCCACACCAAATGAAAGTGACACCTGAGCCAATGATTTTCCCAGCATAGGCCAGTATGCTTTGATATGGGGGAAGTTGTCAAGAAAAATTCTTGATATAGCGTAGTTTTTTAAATCATCTATAACAAGGGTTTCTTTGATATCATTCATTTTGTTGTTTTTATTCTTGAATTTCAAAGGTACGAATACCAGAAAACCTTTTGTTTTATCCTGCAATTCTCTGAGACGATTAAGGTGGTCAATCCTGTGAGAATAATTTTCTATATGACCGTACAGCATGGTGGCATTTGAGCTTAATCCTGACAAATGAGCAGTTTCGTGAATTTTAAGCCATTCGGAAGAGCTTACTTTTTCAGGACAGATTTGCTTTCTGATATCTTCATCAAAAATCTCAGCACCTCCGCCGGGAATTGAGTCTAAGCCTGCTTCTTTCAGCTTTAGCAATACCTCTTGATATGATAGTTGTGATTTTTTTGCTATGTAATAAATTTCAACAGCTGAATAGGCTTTTAGGTGCACACCAGGTTTTATTCGTTTAACAGCTTTGAGAATGGCAGTATAATATGACAAATCCTTATCAGGGTTTGCAGCTCCTGTAATATGTATTTCTGCTATTGATTCATTTTTATATTGTTTAACAATATCTGCTATTTCGTCAATTGAATAATTCCAGGTAAAGTCCGCATGCTTATCAGAGAAAGAGCAGAATTTGCAGTTATATGCACAGATATTGGATGGCTCTATATGGAAGTTTTTTATATAATAAGTGTTTTTCCCATGTTTTGCTTCTCTTAAATGATTTGCCAGTACACCAAGAAATCCTAATTCACCTTTTTCGAATAATGTTAATGCTTCCTCAGTATTAATTCTCTTACCTGAATATACCTTTTCAGCAATTTTTTTTAAATCAATTGAAATGTTCTTATCTTTTAAAATTGAAGGAATCATTTGAAATCTAAAATCTAAAATCGTAATTCGAATTTAATGAAGAATCATTATTTTTTTTGTAATAAATCCTTCATGTGTCTGGATTCGGATAATATATATACCATTATTCAGAAATGGTGGTAAAACTATCTTGTGTAATTTTGAGAAAAAATCATTTTCCTGCTGATAGTATGCAACTCTTTTTCCGATAATATCATAAATGTTAATTTTAATATTATAAAATATATCCTTCCCAAAATCAATACCTAAAGTGTCATATTTATAATAATAGTATAAAGTATTATCTTTAAAATATGTATATTGAATTTTAATATCTCCATTATTTCCTGCAACATCAACTTCAATATAATTGTGTTTTGTAATTTTTACAGAGCCATTATTATTAGATGCTATCAGTGATACTGTATATAATCCGGATTTATTATACGCAATGTTTTTTGGATTTCTGAGGTTGGAT
>CAZMDE010000083.1:0-8916 GCA_964564355.1 uncultured Bacteroidales bacterium
GTAATAAATTTATTCCAAGCGAAAACCCAAGTCTTCTGCTTAAAACCGGACCAAAAATTATTTCATTAAATAATATCATTCAAAATATATATGCTAAATTTGAAAACTAAAATAATCAAGAAATTAAGATACAAAGTTGTAATAATTTTTTAAACAAACTTTTAGATTATTTAAGTTAACGGTATTTTACTTAATTTTGGTATTCTAAATTTTTAATATGATCACATTAAATGATATAAAATTACCTATTAAAGAACACATAGAAATATTTGATAGTAAATTCAAGCAATCATTAAAAAGTAAGGTTCCACTTCTAGATACAATTACAAACTATATTTTAAAAACAAAAGGAAAACAATTAAGACCAATGTTTGTTTTTTTCTCTGCAGACATTTTCGGTAAAATAAATGAATCAACATATAGAGCTGCTTCATTAATTGAACTTTTGCATACAGCCACACTTATACATGACGATATAGTTGACGATTCAAATATTAGACGTGGTTTTTACTCTATTAAAGCTTTATGGAAAAATAAAATTGCAGTTTTGATAGGAGATTATTTGCTTTCAAAAGGATTATTATTATCCCTTGATAATGATGAATTCGAATTACTTAAAATAGTTTCAACTGCTGTAAAAGAGATGAGTGAAGGTGAAATTTTGCAGATACAAAAAGCAAGAACCTTCGACATTACAGAAGAAATTTACTTCGACATTATTCGAAAAAAGACTGCCTCTCTTATAGCTTCATGTTGTGCATGCGGAGCCGAATCTGTAAGTACTGACAAAAACAATGTAACTTTAATGCATAATATTGGGGAAAATATTGGTATAGCTTTCCAGATAAAAGATGACCTCCTGGATTATGATAAAACTGATATAACTGGCAAACCTAATGGAATAGATATTAAGGATCAAAAATTAACCTTACCTCTTATATATTTAATAAATAACTCATCTTATCTGGAAAAAAAGAAATATATTTACTATATAAAAAATCATAATAATGACCCTAAGAAAGTAGCTGAATTGATATGTAAAATAAAAAATATCGGTGGATTGGAATATGCTAAATCCAAAATGCATGAATATCAAAATAAAGCTCTTGGCAAACTAAAAGAACTACCTGAATGTAATTCCAGAAAATCTATGGAACAATTAATTAAATTTACAACAGAAAGAACTAAATAATTAAAAAGTTATGAAAAAAATTAAAGTTACATACCTGATTTTATTTTTATCAATAAATATTAATGTCTTTTCACAGGATACTATTATAAATTATTGGAAGGACGGTAAAATACAGAGTAAGGGAATACTAAATAATAATAAAGAACAAGGTAAATGGACATATTGGTATAATAATGGACAAAAATGGTCTGAAGGTTATTATAACAACGGAGTTAAAATTGGAGAATGGTTAAATTGGTATGAGAATGGCAGCATTAAAGAAAAATCCAATATTGAGAATGGATTATTCCAAACTTATTTTCCTGATGGGGCAAAGGAAATTACAGGAAAAATAATAAATCGAAAAAAGGAAGGAAAATGGATTACATATTACAATAATGGAAATAAAAAAATTGAAACAAATTATATAAATGGGATAGAAGAAGGCCATACAATTAACTATTTTGATAACGGACATAATAAATCTGTAGGAATGTATTATAATGGAAAGCTTAATGGATATTGTTACTGGTGGTATGAAAATGGAAATATTGAAATGGAAGGAAAAATGCTAAATGATCTTCAGGATAGCATCTGGAAATTTTATCATAAAAACGGAAATCCAGGTAGTACAGGGTATTTTATAAAAGGTAAGCAGGATAGCACCTGGAGCTATTACTATGAGACCAAAGAATTATGGAAATTGGGGACTTATAAGGAAGGTAAAAGAAAAGGAACCTGGACAACATGGTATGAAAAGGGACATAAAGAACATGATGGCTCTTTTGTTAATGATAAAGAAGATGGATTGTGGACAAGTTGGTACGAAAATGGTAAGGTCAGAGATATTGGTTATTTTAAAGAAGGAAAAATGGATGGAAAATGGTCAGGTTGGTATGAAAGCGGAAAACTCAAATATGAAGCTGAATATAAAAATAATCTGAAAGACGGGTTATATACATTCTGGTATGAAAACGGCAATAAGAAACTACAGGAAAATTACTCTGCTGGTTTAAGAAACGGACAGAACACAGAATGGTTAGAATCAGGAGTGTTATTACAGACAGGTATTTATAAAATGGATAAAAAGGAAGGTATGTGGTCATTCTTTGATGACAAAGGAATAAAATATAATGAACAAGTGTTTACTGATGGAAAACCTGATGGCAAATGGGTTACATTTCATGCAAACGGAATGAAATCGGGTGAAGGTTCATATAAAAATAATGCAAAAGAAGGCAAATGGATTTACAATGATGAAAAAGGAAAAATAATTTATCAGGCAATATTCAAAAATGGAAAACTCATAAAGGAATCTAAAATGAAAAATAAAAAAGATCAGTCTTCTTTAAAAAAATAAAATAAACTTTAATATATTTGAAATTTAAACAACTGTAATTGAATTTTCTATTAATTAATAATGATACAAATATAAAGGTCAGCAGTTTTTTTAAGAAATGAATTTCGAATTTAATCAAACTGATGAAAAAAAAGTCCCGATATACGGGACTTTTTTTGATAGTTTCTTTTTAAAGAAATGCTTATCTAACTTTTTCAGCTAATTCAGCACCTGCTTTAAACTTTACAACTTTTTTAGCAGCAATTTTAATTTCTTTTCCGGTCTGTGGGTTACGACCTTTTCTTGCTGCACGTTTGGTAACTGAGAAGGAACCAAAACCAACTAATGCAACTCTGTCACCTTTTTTAAGTGATTTGCTAGCAGCATTAATAAAAGATTCTAAAGCCTTTTTTGTGTCGGCTTTTGTCATTTTTGCTTCTGATGCCATAGCATCGATTAATTCAGCTTTGTTCATAAAACAAATAGTTTTAATTAATAAATAAATAATTTACAATGCAAATATACACATAATACTGCAAAATGCAAGCTTTATTTTCAAAAAAATGCTAAATTGTTGATAAAACAGGGGTATTGTTAATAACTTTTCTTTAATAATGGGCTTTTTGAGAGCAAAACCTCAAACTTTTATTTATTTATAGACTTTCCAGTCAATACTAATTTTGAAACCCCTTAAAAATTCTTTTATAAATAATCGTTTTTTTCCTCTAAGCTGAATTTCTTTTATTTGAATTAAACCATCTTTAGTTGAAACTGCAAGATAGCTTGTACCATCAGTAAAAATCTTGCCAGGTAAACAATTTGGAGTTTTATATTCTCTGACAGAGTGATATATTTTGAAATAATAAATACTATTATCAGGGGAAATAAATTCAGTAAATGCACAAGGGGTTGGTGAGAGACCACGGATAAAATTATATACTTCATCAACATTCCTATTCCAGTTTATTCTGCAATCTTCTTTTAATAATTTTGAAGCAGTCTTCAGCACTTTAGATTTATTTGTAAGAACTGACTGTTCAATACTATCATTAATTTTATCCTCAACTAACCTGATTGTTTTAAGAACCAGATGAGCACCTGCCAATTTTAGCTTATCATGCAGTTCTCCTGCAGTCTCATTTTCGGAAATTTGAATTTTCTCCTGTAAGATAATTTTACCCGTATCTATACTATTGTTTAAAAAGAAGGTTGTAATCCCTGTTTCTTTTTCGCCATTCATTATTGCCCGGTTAATAGGAGCAGCACCACGATATTGTGGTAAGAGTGAAGCATGAAGGTTAAATGTGCCAAATGGTGGCATGCCCCAAACTATTTCAGGTAAAATTCTGAAAGCAATTACTATCTGCAGGTTAGCTTTAAGTTCGCGGAGAGTATCAATAAAGTCAGGAGTTTTAAGATCTATTGGTTGCAATAAAAATAAATTATGCTCTATAGCATATTTTTTAACTGGAGATATTTGCAATTTTTGTCCTCTTCCCGCAGGCTTGTCAGGTACTGTAACAACACCAACTATATTAATATTGTTTTCTAAAATAAAATTAAGTGAAGTAACTGCAAAGTCAGTAGTTCCAAAAAAAATAATTCTTAGATTTGTGGAGAACAAGATTAATTGATTGAAAGAGTTAAATATTAAAAAATTAAATACTCAAAAAATCAGGAAACTAATGAGTCGCTCAGATCTATCATTTTAATTGCAGTTATTGCAGCTTCTATGCCTTTATTCCCGTGTTTACCTCCTGAGCGTTCTTTGGCTTGTTGCAGATTATCTGTTGTTAATACTCCCAAAATTACAGGTGTATTATAAGTTAAAGCAACATTTGTTATTCCCTGCGTTACAGCATTTGCAATAAATTCAAAATGGCGGGTTTCGCCTTGTATTATGCAACCCAGACAAATTACTGCATCAACTTCTGTAGATTCCAGAAGAAATTGAGCTGCAATTGGTAACTCAAAGCTACCGGGAACATATCTAGTAATTATATTTTCTTCTTTTGCACCCTGCTTAAGCAATGTGGAATATGCTCCGTTATAGAGTTGATCGGTAATCTCTTTATTCCATTCTGAAACAACTATGCCAAAAAGCATATCATCTGCTGAGGGAATTTCATCAGGGTTATATTTGGAAAGGTTTTTATTTAGTGATGACATAGTGCTATTTTTTCAGCAAGCTTTCATCGTAAGCAATGTACTTATTGATTTCTCTGGCTTCATTACTTTGAAAGAATTCCTTTTTAATTTTTTTATACAATTTTAAAGCTTCTTCATAATTTTTAAGTTCATCATATGCAAATGCGGCTTTCATAAGAAACATTGGGGTTGTGAACGTATTTGTGCTTAAATCCGCGGCATCTTTATAATACTCTGCTGCCTTATCATATTCTTTTAATTCCATATATGAATCTCCTATTGCTCCTTTTGCCATTGGACCAACTATATCTTCATCAGATGAGAACTTCTTAAGTTCTTCAATAGCATTCTGAAACTGTCCTTTTTTAAGGTAGCATAAACCAAGGTAATAATGTGAAAGGTTAGATGCTTTTGTTCCTGAATAATCGTCAATAATTTTTTTAAATCCCGGATAATTACCATCCCCATTAATGGCTTTAGTAAGAGAATCCTTCTCAAAATATTTTTGAGCCATATACATTTGATTCTGGGCTTTCTTTTCTCTTGGTGCTATAACTAACTTATTATATCCCATATAGCCTAAAACTATTACAATTATACCTCCGACAATATAGATCAGTAATTTTTGATTTTTCTCAATAAATTTTTCTGTCTTGCTAAGAGCTTGCTCAACTGCAACTATTCTTTCTTCGGTTTTTTCAGTTTTTTTATCTGACATATGATATTAAAGTTAAAAGTTAAAAGATAATTTATAAATCGATAAACAGAAAACAGTATTGAATTCGATAGAGTAATAGAAAACTGACAACTTGAAACTGAAAAAGCTGGCAGCTGATAATTGAAAACTGTGATATATGTTTAACATATTACAATTTTCTTTCTTTAATTCTTGCTTTTTTACCGGTTAATTTTCTGAGATAAAATATACGTGCTCTTCTTACAGCTCCTCTTTTATTAACTATAATTTGATCTATAAAAGGAGAATTGAACGGAATAATTCTTTCAACGCCAACACTGCCTGACATTTTTCTTATTGTAAAGGTTTCAGAAAATCCTTTACCAGATCTCTGAATAACAATACCCTGAAATTGCTGTATTCTTTCCCTGTCTCCTTCTTTTATTTTATAATGAACCGTAATGGTATCACCAGCTTTAAATTCAGGATTTTTATTTTTAATTATAATATTATTTTCAATAATATTCATTGCTTCGGTATGGTTCATCTCAAAAAGATTTAAATTGTAATGGGGTGCAAAGATATATAATTTTTTAAATCAAACTATATATTGATTTTTTTAAGTAAATAAAATTTTATTAGTGAAGTTATAGTAAGGCTATTGCGTTAACGTTTGGAAAGCATAATGGGAACTTTATAGTATAATAAACTCTTATGATTAATGCTGATATTAAGATACTTTAAAGATTGCTTTATATTTTTCTTTAAAGAAAGATTTAAGATTTTTTTGTCTTTCTGACGATATCTTATAATTAACACCTGGCACGTTGAAAATTGTTTCTATTGTTCTGCCATTATCATTAAAGTTAACCTTATCAGCTAATTTTTTAATCAGATAAATTCCTTTTCCACTATTAAATTCACCAGTTTCAGAAACTTCTGTTGGGTCTTTAATGTTATTAAAATTAAAGCCATTACCCTCATCTCTTACAGCAAATGACAATCCATCAGACGTGGATTCAAAAAACAGGTGAACATTTTTATCAGGATTACTTTTGTTACCATGCCTGATAGCATTATCTACAGCTTCATACAACGCTGTATAAATAATACCATAGTAATCGTTGCTGATTTTCAGGTCATCAAATATAGAATTAATAAATTTTTCGACTATATGTATGTTCTCCGGTTTGGATGAAAATTTTATTTCTTGTGGTTCCATATTAATTTAGATTTATGGTTTAAATGATAAATCTCTTTTAAACTATTTTTATACAAAATTAATAAAATTTTTAATCTGACAAAATATTTTTTAAAAAATATTTAATTTTATATTTTATTGGCACATATATATATAGCCTATTATCTTAATAAATAAATATCTTTTGAACTAAATTATTACCATAAGTTTTGATATTGAGCAGGTAAATCCCTGCATTTATATTATATTTTTTAATGTCATAACATTTATTATAAAATCCTTCATTTTTATAACAGTTTTCAATTTTTTTTATTTCAACTCCAAAAATATTATATAGAGTAATTTTAACCTCCGAAGGGTGATTGAGTTTGTATTTGATATTTAATTTGTCAGTAGCAGGGTTTGGAAAAACATTAAGATATGATTTATTGAAATATTCGCTTACTAATGTCTTTCTTATGCTGTCTATATAGCTGATATTTAATCTAATACCTTCTTGTGTTATTTGCAATACCGGTACTGAAAAACCCTTAACAAGCCATTTATATTCTATATAATTTCTATTTATAGCAGGAAAGGGAATACCCAATGAATCCATATAAACAGAGTCTGTTTCTGTAATTTCGGATTTGACCCGCAAACTCTGAAAAAACCCAAAAGGGGTAATTAAAGTCCCCCATCCATCAACAGTATTTTTTCTATGCTTTATCTGACTTAAATAACCTATACCGGTTAATAAAATACTAAATGAAGAAATGTTTGAGTCAATATTTCCTGATTTAAGTGGTAATTTGTAGATAATGTCAGGATTGTCAAATTTAATGGGAATTTGAATACTGTTTAACGAACCACCTAACCCAACTTGAGAAAATGAGTTATCAGATAGTTTGTAAAAGTTGTAAACATCTGACAAATTAAGTTCAGAAACTAAATTTAAAGTGTTTTGGGGCTGAGCAACTGTTGCTTTATATTTTATATCAAAATTATTGTTAAACACATACTTGTAAATTGCTGGAGTTGCATTTACATTAACAAAACTATCAGTAACCTGACTGTTTGAAGAAAGAGAACTAAAATCCCAGGTGTAATTATTACCTGTTTTGGTAAAGTCTAAGTCCTTGACTGTTATGTTATTGCTAAGGTTGTAATATTTACCCGGAACAGGCATGTCAGACTTATCAATAATTATCTGGGCATAACTTAAAAAATTGATTGAAATAAGATATAGAAACAAACACTTATTCATTTATAATTTTTTATCAAAAATAATAAAAACTATCAAATTAGTAAGAATTAAATTATATTGAATGTAATAATCCGGAATTTTATTAATTTTGACAATCTTTTTAAAATAATATTTCATGTCATCCGGATTGGTAAATATATTTTCAGGCAGAGCAAGTGAGTATTTGGCAGAGAAAATTGCAAAATCCTATGGTAAAAAGTTAGGAGATGTAAAACTTTCAGTTTTCAGCGATGGGGAGTTTCAGGTATCATATGAAGAAACCATAAGAGGAAATGAAGTTTTTATTATTCAATCAACTATACCACCTTTAGAGAATTTTTTTGAATTATTATTGATGATAGATGCTGCTAAAAGAGCATCAGCGAAAAATATTATAGCGGTTATTCCATATATGGCATTTGCCCGTCAGGATAGAAAAGATAAGCCAAGAGTAGCGATTGGTGCAAAGCTTATTGCAAACCTTTTAACTGCCGCAGGAGTTGACAGGGTGGTAACTATGGATTTACATGCTGACCAGATTCAGGGCTTCTTCGATATTCCGGTTGACCATCTTTATGGTTCATCAATATTTATCCCATATTTTCAGAAGTTAAACCTTACTAATTTAACAATGGCTTCTCCTGATACAGGGGGAACAAAACGAGCTGCTGCATATGCAAAATACATGAATACGGATTTTGTTATTTGCTATAAACAAAGGTCAAAACCTAATGAAGTTGAAAAAATCACCCTCGTTGGTGAAGTTGAAGGCAGAGATATTATACTTGTTGATGACATTATTGATACTGCTACAACTATTACCAAAGCTGCTGACCTTATGATTGAACGTGGCGCAACAAGTGTTAGAGCTGTTTGTACTCATCCTGTTTTATCAGGTAATGCTTATGATAAAATATGTAATTCCAGGTTAACTGAGGTAATTGTAAGTGATACAATACCTCTTAAACAAAAATGTGATAAAATCTCTATTATAACGTCATCAGAATTATTTGCTGATATTATTGACAGAATTCATAATAATGAATCTATTAGTGCACATTATAAATTGAACACTTTATCTTAATTTAATATTTTAACTAAATCTTAATTTTTTATGAAATCAGTATCTATTAGCGGTTCTTCAAGAAAGAACGTA
>CAZMDE010000084.1:0-8843 GCA_964564355.1 uncultured Bacteroidales bacterium
TTCATAGGTAGCTTTGGCAACTTCTAATTTGGTAATTTGGTAATTTGATAATTTGATAATTTATTATTCACTAATATTTTAATATCAAAGGAGTTCATGAATCGCTTCGCTCGGTTGTCAGATTTATCAGATTAAATAATAAATAAAAAAAATAAAATAATTTAAAAATTAAATACTATGAAAAAGAAGAGTGATAAGGTAATAAGTTTTCGGTTTAATGTGGGGAAACCTTTGTCATCTGTGGATTTGAAGATAATAAGGGAAATACTGATGGGTGATAAATATCTTGACAGGGAAAAGGAAAAGGAATTGATGAGAATCATGGATTTGTATATTGAAGAAAAGGAGGATTTTGAGAAATACATGAAACTGCAGGAAATGCAGGAGAAACAAATTACGTAGTGCGTAGTGAGTAGTGAGACAAAAAATCTTACCACTAAGAGCACAAAGTTCACTCAAAGGAACACGAAGTAGAATTAAAAAATAAAATTTAACCACTAAGGGCAGAAGGACACTTAAAAGAAAATGAAGTAGAATTAAAAAATAAAAAAATAAAATTTAACCACTAAGGGCACTAAGAACACTAAGAAATTAAAATTAAAAAATGGCACACTGATTAGACTGATGGTTATGATAAAAACACATTAATAAAAAATGAAAGGGGGTTGTGGAATGATAAGAGAGTGAGGGGATGAGGGTTGAAACTGACGGGTTAAGGCGCCATAACTGAAGGTGAAGCCTGAGTCTCTTGAAATAAACATTTATTTACTAACCTTTAAAATTTTTTAAACTATGGCTCTTGTATATTACGGAGGTCTGATGACAGACCTCATAGGAAAAGTTGGAGGCACTGTCTTCCAGCGTGGTAAATTCGGAAGCATACTCAGAAGGAGAGTCTTCCCAGTAAACCCGCAAAGTGACAGACAAATGGTGGTAAGGTCAGACACGTCAAATGTAGCCCACTTGTGGTCATCATTAACTGACAATGACAGACTGCAATGGTCTTTTCTGGCTGAGCTTTACCCAGTAGTAAAGAATGGAAGACAAAATGTTTTGTCAGGTTTTCTATTCTTTTCGAAATGCAACCGAAACCGCCAGGAGATAGGTGAGGCGATGATAACTGCGAAACCAGTGATAGGAACTCCACAATCGTTTGAGATGTTTGATGTAGATGTGGTGACTACACCGGGTTCAGAGGAAATCAAAGTGAACTTTGACCCTGCAATAAATGCTGATACGAAAGTTGAAATTTACGGAACTCAACCTTTAAGACCGGGCAACAAAAGTGCAAAGACGAGATTCCGTAAGTTAGGTTATGTTGATGATACGTTTCTGACAGGGAGTAGTATCAAGGATATTTACATTGCAAAATTCGGGGGTATGCCGACAACAGGAGAGAAAATAATGTTTGAAATTAAGCCTGTGGTGATAGCCAGCGGTTATGCAAACCTGCCGATGAGAACGGTTTCGATTGGAACGGTGTAAATTAGTCGTAAGTAGTAAGTCGTAAGTAGTAAGACAAAATACTTTGACTGTATGTTGAGAAGATTGCCGGGGTGGAAACAGTGAACAGTGAACAGTGAGCAATGAACAATGAGCAATGAGCAATTCACTAGTTTGCTAAAAGCTTCGGCATTCTTTTTTAAGCTGACATTAGTCAGCTTAAAAATTAGAAGATTGAAAGATTCATCAGATTTGTCAGATTAAATATTAGTAATACCACTAAGATACTAAGGACACAAAGTTCTTCGCTAAGGAACGCAAAGGAAAAAGAATTAATAAAAAATGGGACACTGATTATACTGATGATTATGATAAAAAATGATAAACAGGTTCACGCTGAGAACACAAAGAAAGAAACGCAATAGAACGCAAAGGAGCGTAAAAAAATAAAAACATTACACAGAGAACACAGTGAAAACACAGAGATACACAGTGACGAAGCGTAGATGCTTCGCCTAACTGGTTGTGTCAGATTATCAGATTATCAGATTATCAGATTAAAATTACCACTAAGATACCAAGGACACAAAGAAAAGTGAAGTATAAAACAGTAGTAAGTTTATCGTCTGCGTAGCATTAATTCAATTTACGATTTACGACTTACGATTTTAGATTTAATAAAAAATATATATTCCTTATAAACCGGTGGGAAAAATTCCTGATTTTTCAAAGCATCTATTAATTGCTCATTATTCATTGCTCTTAGTCCTTAAGACAGCGCGCCGAAACTCCGGTCGTCTTGTAGCTGACGCTCCTGCCCACATTCGCGTTATCATAGCCCAGGTACCTGTCCCATGCGCCCACCCCATTGAACCCCGTCGCAGTCCAAAAGTTTGCGTTGTTTCCCAGAGCGTAGAACAACCCATTGCCATAGCCACGATAGCCGCCAGGCAATACAGTAAAACCACTACTATTGTCTGCATCTGTATTCGGGCTATTCCAATGTGCTGTTCCTGATTCTTTCATTTTACCTCCTGCTACGCTTTCTCCTCCTAAATTATCAGTTAATGTTGTCCATTCGGCATCTGTCGGAACATGCCAGCCCGTTGGACATAATTTAGCAGTGTTACCTGCGTACCAATTATACAAAGCGCCATAAGTGCTTCCATATGTATTATAATCGTTGTTGTACCAAGAATACGCTCCTGTTCCTAAACCCGTCCATGCTGCATTATCAGTTACATTTGGAATGGCTGTGTTGTCATTATACTTAGTAGTTTTCAGATTTTCTTTCAACCAGCATTGTGTTCCTATTATTACTGCGTTATAAACATTCCCATCTTTATCTGTTACAGTTGCAACACCGGAACAAGGTCCACAAGCCAGGGTAGTTTGAGTTAAAGCAGTAGCTGAAGAATTTCCGCAAGAGTTAAATGCCCAAACATATAAGGTATAAGATGTGTTGCACGTAAGACTTTCTTGTGTGCAGGAAGTAGTTCCTGCGGGAGATGTGGCTGTTGCGGTGCTGTAATCATTCGTTGTACTCCATTTATACCCGGTAGCTCCAGAAACCGTGTTCCAGTTCCATACAATATGTGTAGCAGAAGGGACATTTGTGCCGGCATCTGGTGCAGCAGGCACAGTGCAACCAAGGCATGCAATATTCACCCATTGAGAAGTAGTGGCATTATAAGCTTCAAAACACTGCGTATCGGTATTGTAAATCAGAAGAGATTCAACAGGGTTCACAGGACGGTTGGCTGTTGTCATACGGGGTATCAATAAACCTCTGCCTGTAGCCGACACATCAAGTATTGCCGAATTGTCAGCAGGATTGCCTGTAGTGTTGATAGATACGCCATCCTGTGAAAAGCAAAAAAATGGGAAAACAATAATTAAAATCAAAACAAGTTTTTTCATAATCAAAGTTTTAAATTTTATTCACAAAAATACAATAATAATTTTCATATCAATATTTGCAAAAATATTTTCACTCTTCTGAAAAATTCAATGCAAAATATCGTATATTTACAACTAATACTAACCCGCTAACAAGATAATCAAAATAAAAAAATTGAAAAAAGCTATAACACAAAGAAACACAAAGAAATAAACACACAAAGACACACAAAGAAATCATTTGTCTTGTTAGCAGTTTAGTATAATTTACTCACTTACCAATGAACCATGAACCAATTTAATTCCTTAAAAGAAATGACTCACAATTTTTAATTACTTTTGTAAACTAAAACTATATACCTATGAAAGGTGCAAATATAAATCTCAGGGCAATAGAATCAAGTGATATTGACTTGCTCTATGATTGGGAAAACGACCAGGCTTTATGGCATCTTAGCAATACATTAACACCATATTCAAGATTTGTTCTTGAGCAATACATACTTAGTGCGCAACAGGATATATATACAAATAAGCAGCTTCGTTTGATGATAGATTTGAAAATATCTGATAGCGAATATAAAACAATAGGAAGCATAGACCTGTTCGATTTTGAGCCTACTCATAAACGCGCAGGAATTGGTATATTAATTGATAAAGATTCAAGGCACAAAGGATATGCTTCAGAATCACTTGAACTGCTTATTGAATACTGTTTCAAGGTTCTCAATCTTCACCAGCTTTATTGTAATATTACATCAGATAATGAAGTCAGTCTTAAGCTTTTTCAAAAGCATAATTTTGAAATTATCGGCTTAAAAAAGCAATGGCTTTTTCTTAACAGCTCCTGGAAGGATGAATATTTATTACAGTTGATTAATAAAGGTTAAAGGTTGATGAGGAAATTTTTCAATATTCCTGACAGGATAAAGGTTATTATAGTTTCTGCTGTACTTTCAATAGGTGTAATCTTTTACATAAGCTACAAGCTTAACCGGATTATACGTTTGCCTAATGTAAAAAGCACACAGTATATTTATGTTTCAACAGGTTCAAAATTCAGGGATTTGGTTGATAATTTAAAGAAAAATGATGCTTTGTTCAGCTATAAATACTTTATATGGCTTGCAGAAAAGAAGAACCTTGTAAATCATATTTACCCGGGAAAGTATCAGATTAAACAAGGAATGAATAATAACCAGCTTATAAATCTTTTCAGAAAGGGATGTACTGTACCTGTTGAATTATCTTTTAATAATACCAGGACAAAAAAGCAGCTTGCTGATTTGCTTGCATCACAGCTTGAGTTTGATTCTTTAAAGTTTATGGAATTGCTGAATGATTCGGCAACTCTTTCAAAATACGGATTCAGCAGGCAAAATGTGCTTGTAATGTTTATACCTAACACATATCAGTTTAACTGGAACACTTCGCCCAAACAATTTTTTGACAAGATGTACAGGGTTTATAAGCATTTCTGGAATGAAGAGCGTTTGCAAAAAGCAAATAAATTAAACCTTAGTGTTCCTGATGTAATAATACTTGCATCAATAGTTCAGCTTGAGACAAAGAAAATAGATGAGGCTTCTTTAATAGCCGGTGTTAACCTGAACCGCCTTAACAGAGGAATTATGCTGCAGTCTGACCCAACAGTGATATATGCTATAGGAGATTTCAATATTCGCAGGCTTCTAAATTACCAGCTACAGATTGACTCGCCTTATAATACATACAAATATAAAGGTTTGCCTCCGGGACCTATTTGCCTGCCTAATCCTGCAGTTATTGACAAGGTTCTTGACTCTCAGCAGAATGATTATCTTTTTTTCTGTGCAAAAGAAGATTTATCAGGCTATCACACCTTTGCTAAAACAGCTAAGGAGCATATGATAAATGCAGCTAAATATCAGAATGCTCTCAATAAGCTGAATATAAAAAACTAATCTCCGCTTGGCTTAATAAGGTCGGTTTCAAAATCTTTTAATTTTTTAACACTAAGGCACTAAGTGCACTAAGTTTCACTAAGATTTTCTGATTACTCTAAGTGCCTTAGTGTTAATTTTAAATTTACTTAATTATGTCTTTCAGCCTGTCTCTTTTCTTTGTATCCAGCTTCAGGAACTCATCTTTAAGAAGTTTTTTATACTTATCCTGTTCGTAGAAAAAGATAAGGGCATCTTTAGCATCGGGGTTAATGCGGTCGTTCCAGTAAACAGCATCTTCAAACAGAAACTGAGCTATTGAGCTATTGAGATAATTGAGGCGCTTTATAGCTTTAACAGCATTCATCACAGTAAAGCTTTCATATCTTTTGATATTGCAATATTCAGCAAGCTCCTTTATATATTTATCATCTTTCCTGCTGTCATAAGCTATTTCCAGCCATTTGATTCTTACGTTCTTTCCGACACTGCCCTCTGTATCCTTTGTTATATCAAGATAGCGCTCTGTATATTGCGGAAAATTTAAAACAAGATTATCAAAAGCAGCAGTAATTATGTTATATGATGAATCTGTAAGAAGCTTTTCATAGTCTGTACGTACTGATTCATCTATCGTTCTTATATTAGTTGTAACCGCTCTCCTTGTATTAACATCCTTATCATTTAAAGCTTTTCTAAACATTTCGTTAGTTGCAGAGTTCTTATCTTCAGCAAGCTGGGCAATTATTTCTCCTTTTATAAGAAAGAAATTCTCTTTATTAAATGATTTTATAAGTACGTCCCTCTTTTTATCAATATCAAATTTCTTCATTTCAAGCAATGCATCATAGCGGTCAATCATATTCTTTGCATTAATAAGCTGAGCTGTGAGTTCCTCAAATGTTCTGTCGAAAGTTACCTTTTTAATAATAATTCTGTTAGGGTCGAAAAGAACAAATACAATTTCTTTCTTGTTTTTATTAGGAATTAATACTTCAGAATATTCTTTTTCAATCAACACTTTCTTTGTATCCATTGTTCCGTCCTTGTAATGAACCTCAAAAACAATAGGCATTTTAAAGAAGCCTATCAGGTTATTTGTCTCCTGTATCTGTGTAACTGAGATATGAGTATTTCTCTCTCCTTTCAAAGTTTCCAATTGCTTATAGCTGACCTTATAATTCGGCTCACCTCCCCTATTAACCCATTCATCAAGAAACCAGTCTATAGTTCTGCCGGTTGATTCTCGAACAGCTACTTTTATGTCATTTCCTTCCACCACAGCATATTTGTGTTTATGCAAATAATAATCAATGAAGAATTTGAATTCATCTTCTCCCATAACATATCTGAGCATATCGAGCACAAGCGAACCTTTGGGATACCATCTTGCTCTTGCACCTTTGCCATGGCCAACAGGATAATCATCTTTCTTCGATGCATCAAGCACACTTGTCAATTCATCATTTCTTATTCTCTGATACTGGTCTTCGCCAAGCTGATATTGCTCAAACTTTTTTGCAAAATAAGTAGCAAAGCTTTCGCTTGTCCATACATTTTCTTCGTTTGCATATATATTATAATCCCCGAACCACTGATGTATTAACTCGTGAACATTAACATTTACATAGTTCTTATCAAGAAAAGCTCTCTTATCACATTGCATAAGGTCATTAAAAATTGTTGATGTGGTAGTTTCCATTCCTCCGAAAGGGCAGTCAATAACAGGCGCCTGACGGTATAGCTCCCAGGGATAATCAAGCCCAAATTCCTTTTCCAGAAATGTGAACATTTGTTTGCTGTAACGATAAGTTGTTTCAAAGTCATCTTTCTTATCAGCATAATACCAATATTCAAGCCTCAAACCTCTATCTGTTTTAAAGCTTTCGTAGTTATAATCACCTATAGCAAGTGTCAGCATAGCAAAATAATGTTTATTGCTGACCTTATAATGCCAGGTAGTTGTACCATCTTTATTCACACGCTGCATGAGGCGTTCTCCGTTAGAAAACACTTTGTATTTACTGTCAAAAGTAACTATCAGTTCAGTTGTAAGCATGTCGTGCTTAACATTGATATCAGGGAAAATCTTATTAAAAGATAAACCCCATATCTGCTTGCGTTTTGTGTTTGTCTCATCGTCCCAGCCGGTAAAGACAGGCCAGGGTGAGTTAAGAGTGTTATTACATTCAAAATAAATTGTGTATTCTTTCTGAAATTCGAGTTTTTGCGCAGGATAAATTATTACCATTCCCCCATCGATTCTGTATTTAGCATCAATGTTATTGATAGTAAGTTTGGTTATTTTGATTTCAGGTGCGCTAAAAAGAATAGAATCAACCTGTTTTCTTAAAACCTTAAAGTTATAAGTAACCTTAGTTTCAATATATTTTGTCTTTGGCTCAATCTTAACAACCTCTGCCTTCATGTGAGATATGTCTATAAACATTTCAGGCGGTTGAGAAGATTCATCATAAAGATAAGTTACTGTCTTTTCCTGCTTTTGACTAAAGCAGTTAACAATGAATAGTGAATGGTGAATAGTGAAAAACAGAAGAATGATAATTTTTTTCATTGGTAAATAAGGTTTAATTATTGATTAGCAAACATACATAATTTTTATAAAACTTATTAGTTTTGCAGAATCAATGAATTAAAGTAGATGACAGAGTTAAGGACAAAAGACACCAATACTATTCAAAGGATTATTAAATGCCTGAAAGCTGCATGGAAGCCAGGTATTAAAACAGCATTGTGGTTATTGAAAATCACAATTCCTGTTTCATTAGCAGTGACCATCTTAAATTATTTAGGTGTAATTGCGTGGATTGCAGCTTATCTTAATCCGCTCTTCAAATTGATAGGTTTGCCCGGTCAGTCAGGATTGGTATTTATTACAAGCATGTTACTTAACATATATTCAGCAATAGCAGTAATGAACAGTCTTTCGTTCAATATGAGAGAAGTTACGATTCTTGCTTTGATGTGCCTGATAGCTCATAATTTAATAACCGAAACCATTATTCAGAAGAAAACCGGTTCTAATCCTTGGCGGATGGTAATCCTGAGAATTGGTGTGAGCATATTATCTGCAATACTTTTAAACTGGCTATTACCTTTATCTCTTGTTCATAAGTTTAATGCACAAGTTCAAACTGCTCAAGCCTTGAGTTTTTTTGAATTAATGAAAAACTGGATTATAGACATATCCTATTTATCAATTAAAATAATATTGATAGTTAATGGATTAATGCTTATACAGAAAATACTCAATGAGTTTAAACTATACGACCTGATTTCAAAGGTAATCTCTCCGTTTATCAAAGCAATGGGCTTGCCGATAAAAACATCTTTCCTCTGGATAATAGGGAATGTAGTTGGACTGGCTTACGGAGGCGCTATTATGATAGAAGAAACAGAACAGGGAAAGCTTTCAAAACCTGATGCTGATATGTTGAACCATCATCTTGGCATATCCCATTCCACACTTGAAGACACTCTTCTGTTTATGGCAATAGGAGTTCCGGCATTCTGGATCTTAGTTCCCCGTGTAGTATTAGCTATGGCGGTAGTGTGGAT
>CAZMDE010000085.1:0-8789 GCA_964564355.1 uncultured Bacteroidales bacterium
CCTATATTTTTTTTTTTTTTTTTTATTAGCAGAACATTTACATCTTCCCTCCTAATATTATCTGCAAACCACCACCATAATACACGAGCTTTTTAATTATTTTCTGTTTTTATGTGACCAACAGATTTAATGTTCTGAGCATACTGAGCACCAGAACTAAAAAACAAAAGAGCTAAAAGTATCGTTAAAAAAATATTTCTTATCACTTTTAAAATTTTTTACAAAATAAAACATATTTATCCAACAATTTTAAATTTTAAATTTTGAATTAACTTAAATTTGCCATTTAAATTAATAATTATGAATATAACCCATATTGAGCATATAGGCATAGCAGTAAAGAGTATTGAAGAAGCAAGAAAATACTATGAACAGGTACTTGGGCTTAAATGCTATTCAATTGAGGAAGTAATGGATCAGAAAGTGAGAACTGCTTTCTTTAAAATTGGAAATACTAAGATAGAGCTTCTTGAATCAACCGATCCTGAGGGGACTATAGCAAAGTTCATTGAGAAAAAAGGGGAAGGTATTCATCATATAGCTTTTGCAGTTGATAGGATTGAGAATGCTCTTACAGAAGCAGAATCAAAAGGAATTCAGCTTATTGACAAAAAACCAAGAAAAGGGGCAGAAGGTATGGATATTGCCTTTTTACATCCAAAATCAACATCAGGAGTTCTTACAGAATTTTGTGAAGATAAACTACCGAAGTAAGATTAGTTATATAACATTACTAAAGGAATGTTTGTGAAATATTAAACCACAGAGTAAAAACTACTTTATAAAAACTGGTTTTGAATTGAAAAGGAGAAATGGAAGTAATAAATAAAATTATATATAGTAAACCTATTATTTACTAATCTCTCTTGCCTCTATGCTAAATATTCTTATCTGCACAAATTTTTGCAGCCATGAATTCTCTATTCATTCTAGCTATATTTGATACAGTGATTAATTTTGGACATTCGGCTTCGCAGGCATAGGTATTAGTACAATTACCGAAACCAAGCTCATCCATCTTAGCTACCATTGCCTGAACACGTTTTTGAGCTTCTACTTTTCCCTGGGGTAATAAAGCAAGCTGGGATACTTTAGCTGAAACAAAAAGCATTGCAGAAGCATTTTTACAGGCAGCAACACAGGCTCCGCAGCCAACACAGGCTGCTGCATCCATCGCTAATTCAGCATTATGCCTCGCTACCAAAACAGCATTTGCATCGGGCGCCTGACCTGTATTCACTGATACATAGCCACCTTCCTGGATTATTTTATCAAATGCGCTTCTGTCAACCATAAGGTCTTTTATAACAGGGAAAGGTTTTGCACGCCATGGTTCTATAGTGATCTTATCACCGTCCTTGAACTTACGCATATGAAGCTGGCAGGTTGTAACTTCATCATCGGGTCCATGAGGTCTGCCATTAATATACAGACTGCACATACCGCAGATACCTTCGCGGCAATCATGGTCAAAGGTTACAGGCTCATCGCCTTTGTTAACCAACTGTTCATTCAAAATATCTAACATTTCCAGGAATGAAGTGTCCGGAGATATATTTTCAATGCTATAATTAACGAATTTGCCTTTGGACTTACGATCCTTTTGCTTCCAGATTACTAATGTGAAATTCATAAGTTATATATTAAATAGTACACTGATTGATTAAGGTAATTATGATATTTTATGATTTATTTATAGTCACGTTGTTTAAGTTCAATAAATTCAAATTTAAGTTGTTCTTTGTTAAGAACGGGTTCTTTATCATCTCCCTGGAATTCCCATGCACCAACATAAGCAAAATTAGCATCATCACGCATAGCTTCCCCTTCAGGTGTTTGTGATTCTTCTCTGAAATGACATCCGCAGGATTCTTTTCTGTGCAGGGCGTCTCTTGCAATTAATTCGCCTAATTCAAGGTAATCAGCAACACGGCTTGCTTTTTCAAGCTCAACATTAAGCTCATTTGCAGCTCCGGGAATCTTAACATCATTCCAGAACTCAGCTCTCAGCTTTTTGATTTTTTCTATTCCTTCCAGCAAACTCTTCTCTGTCCTTCCCATTCCCACATGTTCCCACATAATATGACCGAGCTGTTTATGGAATGTATCAACAGTTTTATTTCCTTTAATATTGATAAGCTTTTCCAGTCTTTCTTTAACTTTATTTTCAGCCTGTTCAAATTCGGGAAGGTCGGTAGGAATGCGTTTAACCCTGAATTCATTAGCAAGAGCATTCTGTAATGTATAAGGAAGTACGAAATAACCGTCAGCCAGTCCCTGCATCAATGCAGAGGCGCCCAGACGGTTTGCACCGTGGTCAGAAAAATTACATTCACCAAGTGCAAAAAGATTAGGAACAGTGGTTTGCAGTTCATAGTCCACCCACAATCCACCCATGTTATAGTGAGTTGCAGGATAAATCATCATAGGAGTCTTATAAGCATCATCATCAACTATTTTATGATACATCTGAATGAGATTGCCATATCTTTCTTCAATTACATCCTTACCGAGACGTTTGATTGAGTCAGCAAGGTCAAGATACACAGCAAAACCTGTACCAACGCCATAGCCGGCATCACATCTTTCCTTGGCAGCTCTTGAAGCAACATCGCGGGGAACAAGATTTCCATAAGCCGGATAGCGTCTTTCAAGGAAATAATCCCTGTCTTCTTCCTTAATATTTTCAGGCTTCAGTTCTTTCTTCCTTATTCTTTCTGCATCCTCCTTATTCTTAGGCACCCATATTCTGCCGTCATTACGTAAGCTTTCGCTCATAAGAGTCAGTTTTGACTGGAAGTCACCATGCACAGGAATACAGGTAGGATGTATCTGAACAAAAGCAGGATTGGCAAAGCAGGCGCCTTTCTTGTATGCCTGCCATATAGCGCTTGAGTTTGAATTCATAGCAAGAGTAGAGAGGAAATAAACATTTCCGTAACCACCAGTTGCAAGAACAACTGCATGACCTGAATGTCTTTCTATTTTCCCTGTCATAAGGTCTCTTGTGATAATGCCTCTTGCCTTGCCTTCAATTAAAACAACATCAAGCATTTCTCTTCTTGAAAACATCTGGACAGTTCCCTTCTTGATTTGCCTGCTCAGAGAACTGTAAGCGCCAAGCAAAAGCTGCTGACCTGTTTGTCCGCGTGCAAAAAATGTTCTTGATACCAAAGCTCCACCAAATGACCTGTTATCGAGTAAACCTCCGTATTCCCTTGCAAAAGGCACTCCCTGTGCTACACAATGGTCGGTTATCTTTCCGCTGACTTCAGCAAGTCTGTAAACATTTGCCTCCCTTGCCCTGAAATCGCCACCTTTGACAGTATCATAGAACAAACGGTAAACACTGTCACCATCATTCGGATAATTCTTAGAAGCATTAATACCTCCCTGGGCAGCTATGCTGTGAGCTCTTCTCGGACTGTCCTGTATGCAGAATATCTTTACATTAAAACCCAATTCCCCGAGAGCAGCTGCAGCAGATGAGCCAGCAAGACCGGTTCCGACAACTATTATATCTACCTTCCTTTTGTTGTTCGGATTTATCAGGTTCTGCTTGTCTTTGTAAGTTGACCATTTCTTGTCTATTGGTCCTGCCGGTATTTTTGAATTCAGTTCTTTCATAATCAAAAGTTAAAAGTTAAAAGTATTTGATTTTGTCACCCTGAGCGAAGTCGAAGGGTCTAATTCCTGTAAACTAACAAAAAGAATAAAGGTATAATGCAAAATCCTATAGTAATTATAATTGAATATATTGTAGCAATAGCTTTGATAGCAGGAGTGTATTTGCTATGGTCCAAACCCAGTGTCTGAAAACCTGACTGGAAAGCATGATTCAGATGGAAGCCCATAAGAATAATAAGTACAATATAAAAGCCAGAATAAAGACCATTAGAGAATAAATCAATGGTCATAGTGTAAAAGTCAGGTTCACCATCTGAAAGAAATGTATGATTAGGGACAACACCGATTCTTTTAAACCAGAAGTCCATAAAATGAATGATGAGAAAAATAAGTATAACAGCTCCTGTGTATATCATATATTTTGACAGGAAAGGAGTCTTGGTTTTATTGGTAATTCGATATCTTACCGGGCGTGACATCCAGTTTTGAATCTGCAGAATTATTCCGTATATAATATGAATGACAAAAGTGCCGATTAGAACCACTTCCAATACTTTGAGCAGATAATTATGGCTCATGAAATGAGCAAACTCATTGAACATTGCACCCCCATCTCCCTTTAGAAGAAATAGATTTATTATAAGATGAACAACTAAGAACATAGCAAGAAATAACCCGGCAAAAGCCATTATTATCTTTTTTGTTATTGATGCAAAAGCTAAAAATGATTTATTCATAAGAAGAAATTTATATAAACAATAATCAATTGCGTTTATCGGAATTCAGATTAGATTTTCTGAATTAGGTTTGCCAAAAATAAATAAAAAATTATTAATACAAATTATTTTTTGTATTAATTGAAATAAATATGATTATCTTAATATTAGCAACGGAAAATTATCGATATGCAACTTATGATTTACGATGTAGGTCGTGGAATCTACCAATTATTTTCTGCCTAATTCTCGAAAACCCTTAAAAATAATATTGATATCATTTGCAACTTTATAATCCTCAGCATATATAGTATTGACCTTATTTAAAATATCATCTGAGAACAGCTTGTTTTTAAAGGAATCAGCCGGATTAAGAACTCCATTTCGCAAGTGAGGAAGCTTTTCATTATGCCCTTTACTGTTATATCCCACCCAGGTTCTATATCCTGTGAAAACAAGTATTAAATTTTTTAAATACCCAAAAGGGTTTTTAACTATGAATAAAGAAAATGGAAGCAAAAACAGTAAAGCACAAGTAATAATAATGTCAATTAGCCTTTTATTTCTCTTGTTTATCTTGTTATTTATTGAGTTTATATTAATGATGTAAAGGTTATCGCCATGACTGATTGAATTACTTCCTATAATATAAAGGCTTTCCGAAGGAGCTATTTTATACTCTATATCATCAAGTTTTAATTCTGACATAAGGTCCATAATTTTCTGTGCAGGAATATCTTTTCCACAGAATATTATTTCATCTATCTTGTATATCTCCGCTATATCATTTAACTGTTCAATATTTCCAATAAATTCATTTTCATTTGAAGTGCTTTCAGTCAGATTAACTAATCCTATGAATGCAGGATTCTCATTTGTTTTTTTAATAATCTCAACCACTCTTTCAGCTTCAGTCTTTTCTCCTACTATTGCAAATCTTTTATATTTACCAGAATCGAAGTAAAAAGTCTTATGTTTAGTAAAATTAACAATCAATCTTGTTAAATACATAGATATAAAAGCCCAAATAGCCCCAAGAGGTATCAATGCTCTTGAGTATCTAATTGACTCAGGCAACATCGCATAAATAACAAGTATAATGACAGTTCCTATCAGTATTCCCTGAATTATTTTAATAATCCTGACAGGCTTATCATAACCACCGCTAAAAAATACTGACAGAAGCCAGACAAAAATATATGCAGGGATTACAATTGTCATGAATTCATCCGGATAATACTGGCCGCTATACTTAATAATATTATGTTCCCAGTAATTCTTCAACAATAAAATACCCCCATATATCAATGCTATATCAGCAGCAGGAATAAATACTTTCTTTGAAAGCCTGTGGATTATAGCAACAAATGCTCTTAGATATATTGCAATATTTACAAGTAATGAGAATAATCTTGCATTCTTTTTTGAAAAATGTTTTTTAGCAAAAATTATCATTGCCTTGTAAAAAATCAGAACATAGTTAATGCTGCTTTTCTTTGTACTCTCTCCTTTATAATGAATAATCCTTGCTTCGGGATAATAATAATTATTATAACCTGCCTGTATTAACCTGTAAGAAAGGTCAATATCTTCTCCGTACATAAAAAAAGTTTCATCAAGCAAACCAATTTTATCAAGAGCTTCTTTCCTTAATAGCATAAAGGCTCCGGCAAGTATGGGTATCTTATGAGTCTGGTCTTTGTCAAGGTAACCAAGGTGGTATTTGCCGAATTTCTTAGACTTTGGAAACAGTTTTGCTAATCCTGATATCTTATAAAATGCGGTTTCAGGAGTAGGAACACCTCTTTTTGATTCAGGAAGGAATTTACCTTTACCATTAAGCATTTTGACACCCAAACCACCTGCATCAGGATGTGAGTCCATAAATGTTAATACCTTTTCAATAGTATCGTCTTCAATAACAGTATCAGGATTTATCATCAAAATATATTCGCCATCCGACTGCCTGATAGCTATGTTATTTGCCTTCGCAAAACCTGAATTTTCTTTATTCTCAATTAATCTGACCTTATTAAACTTCTCTTTGACCAGATTTACAGAGCCATCAACTGAATTATTATCTACAACAAAAATCTCTATGTCAGTATTCTGTGGATTATGAACTGTGGACTGTGGTTTTCTTTGATAGTATTCAACTGCTTTATATAATGAATTAAGGCATTGTTCAAGAAAATACCTGACATTGTAATTCACTATGACTATTGACAATTTCACCAAAATGCTCTTAATTTTAAAACACAAAAGTAATATTAATTACTTTTGCAGCCATTTTGAAATAAAATACTGACATTTTGTCATTATAATAATTGTGGCAAAATATTTGTTAATGTAATAGACTACCAAAATAGAGATTGATATAATTATGAACCAGGAAGAAGAAAAAAATAAAAAAAACCCGATTATAAAGGAAGTTGAAAACGAAAGACATGAAGAGCCTTTAAAAGAAGGTTTTGAGCAAACGAAAGCTCATGAAGAAGAACCTCCGCAAAAGGAAAGTAAAAAGAAAAAAGCTAAAAAAGAGAAAGAGATAATCGAAGGGCTTGAGCAAAAAGTAAATGAGCTTAATGACAAGCATCTTCGTTTGTTTGCTGAATTTGAGAATTACAGAAAACGGGCTTTGTTCGAAAGGCTTGAGCTGATTAAAACTGCCTCAGAAGATATTATAAGCCAACTGCTTCCTGTAATAGATGATCTGCACAGGGCTCTAAAAGCTATGGAAGCACATGAAGACGTAGAATCATTTAAAGAAGGTACTGAGCTTATTTATAATAAAATCAAAAAGATTCTCGACCAGAAAGGACTTAAGGAAATGACTACTCTGGGTGAAGTATTCAATACTGATCTGCATGAAGCTCTTACCACTATACCTGCAGCTTCTGAAGATTTGAAAGGCAGAATTATTGAAGAAGTACAGAAAGGATATACTCTTAATGGGAAAGTAATAAGATACGCCAAGGTAATAGTTGGGAACTAATTTTGAATGTTGAATGCTGAATTAATCAGTGAACTAACTAAGCGAAGCGTTCTCATGAGCACCTTAGTTTTAAAATAATTATTGCGAATAAAATAAATGGAAAAAAGAGATTATTACGAAGTATTAGGTGTATCAAGGAATGCTACGGAAGCTGAGCTTAAGAAGGCTTACAGGAAGCTTGCTTTACAATATCACCCTGACAAGAATCCAAATAACAAAGAATCTGAAGACAAATTCAAAGAAGCAGCAGAGGCGTATGAGGTTCTGAGCACTCCTGATAAAAAAAACAGATATGACCAGTTTGGACATGCCGGTATGAGAGGAAGCTCCGCAGGCAATGGTTATGGAATGTCAATGGATGATATTTTCAGCCATTTCGGGGATATATTTGGAGATTCATTTGGTTTTGGCGGTTTCGGCAACAGAGGTGGCGGCAGAGGCGGCAGAAAAGTTTACCAGGGCACTAATTTAAGAGTTAAGGTAAAGCTTAATCTGCAGGAGATTGCTAATGGAACTGAGAAGAAAATAAAAGTCAATAAAGAGGTTCCATGTGAGACTTGCAATGGCAATGGAGCCAAAGGCGGAGGGGGCACAAAGACTTGTCCTGCCTGCAATGGGCGTGGAAATGTAACAAGAGTGACCAACACTTTTTTGGGACAAATGCAGACCACAACTACCTGCCCTAATTGCAATGGAGAAGGTCAGGTAATAACTGACAAATGTCCATCATGCCATGGTAATGGAATAGTAAAAGGCGAAGAAACTATTAGCATCAATATTCCTGCAGGAGTATCCGATGGCATACAATTATCCCTTTCAGGCAAAGGCAATGCAGGACCCCGTAATGGCGTTCCCGGTGACCTCATAGTTGCTATTGAAGAGATAGAAGACCCGAATCTGACAAGAGACGGAAATAATCTTTATTACAATCATTTTATAAGCTTCCCTGAAGCAGTACTGGGAGTATCAATTGAAGTTCCTACTCTTGAGGGTAAGTCAAAAGTTAAAATAGATGCAGGAACACAACCCGGCAAAATACTAAGACTTAAAGGCAAAGGATTGCCTTCTGTTGAATCCTACGGAAGAGGTGATCTATTTGTCAATATAAATGTATGGACTCCACAAAAGCTTTCCAAAGAAGAAAAGGAGCTACTGGAAAAGCTATCCCAATCACATAACTTTCAACCCAATCCTACTTCAGCAGAAAAAAGCTTCTTCTCTAAAATAAGAGAAAGGTTTTCTTAGACGTATTGCTGACGTATTGCTAACGTATTGCTAACGGTGTGCTAACGGTGTGCTAAACCCTAATTCGCAAATTATCAGCCACTTAAAATATCAAAACAATCTATATGTTTTAACTCCCTCATTTTCTTAGTGTTAACATGAGATTGTTCGAAGATTGTTCCTTTAGCTTTGCAAAGTAATTAACAATGAAAAGGTATTTAATTAGA
>CAZMDE010000086.1:0-8754 GCA_964564355.1 uncultured Bacteroidales bacterium
CTGAAATACTTAACATGCCTGCCGGATTGCATGTTTACCTTGTAGATGTGAAAAATAAGATTTCACAGGATTTGAATGTTAATCCTTCTTATGCTTTCACAATTAATACAGGAGATGAGGGTAACAGATTCTATTTAAAGTTCGCAAATCTGCAATCCTCAATCCGTAATCCGCAATCAGCAGGTGAACTATTTGATGCTTACACTAATAATAATATACTTTATGTAAATTATATGAATAGTGAAAAACGAAGAGCGAAGAGCGATGAGGCTGTATTAAGTATTTATAATGCCTTAGGTCAGCAAATGAAGGAATTGAGAATTTTCAATTCTCAATTCTCAATTAATTTGAACGTTGCTCCTGGTGCTTACTTTGTTAGACTCGTGACTAAGGAAAATGTTTATGTCCGAAAGGTACATGTTCAATAAAGGTGTAATTGGTAAGGCGTAAGGAATATTATAAAACTAATAATTTTATGTTTGACAATAAAAAAGGGGCATTTGCCCCTTTTTTATTGATAAGAACCTTACGCCTTATGCCTTATTCAAAGCTATTGCTAAGCTATTTCAAAGCGTGTTCCATTAGCTTTCATGTAGTGTTCATGACCATAGTAAAGCGTTAGTTATGAGTTAGCACTGAGACAGCATTGAGACAGTAATGAGACAGCACAGTTTTATTTGGCTATTTATAAATACAATTGGTATAACTTTGCTGCTTGTAATTTTCAAGAATGAAACCTGCTATTAAAATATTATTCTATTCTTTATTACTGTTTATAAACACAGCGATTTTTACTATGCCTGCCTTTTCTTCTTCCTACTTCCCGGGAGCTGATTCTTTGAATATACTGCATTATGATATTCATCTTGATATTATGAATTTCAGTGCTAAGCAGATAAATGGTTTTACTGAAGTAAAACTGACCCCTAAAGTAAATAATATCAGCAAAATTAACCTTAACCTGTTTAAACTAAACGTAGATTCTGTTTTTATAAACAATGTGAAATCGCATTTGTTTTTGTATAATGACACTCTTCTGCAGATTCCTCTTGCAAATGCTATAAGCCCAAACGACACTGTTAATGTCAGGATTTATTATCACGGAAAGCCACAGCTTGACCCGTCTTTGGGCAACTGGGGCGGTTTCTTTTTTTCCGGGAATTATGCTTTTAACCTCGGTGTGGGCATGAAATCTAATCCTCATCCTATTGGCAGGTTTTGGTTTCCATGTATTGATGATTTCAAGAGCAGGGCTTTATATGACTTTTATATAAGAACTGAAAATACACATACTGCTGTTTGCAACGGAGAACTTGTTAATATAGAAAATAAAGAAGATAATACAAGAATTTTTCACTGGAAAATGAATAATACTATTCCTTCTTATTTAGTTTCAGTTGCTGTTTCTGATTATGCTGCTTTAAAAGATACTTTTAAAGGGATAAAAGGTATAATACCTTTATCCATTTATGTTAATCCTGCTGATACTGTCAAAGCCAAAGCTTCATTTATAAATATAAAATATATTCTTGGTATTTTTGAAAAAGACTTTGGTCCTTATCTGTGGCAGAGAGTGGGATATGTTGGTGTACCATTTCTCTATGGAGCTATGGAGCATGCTACAAATATTGCTTACCCTAATTCAATGATAGATGGCAGTCTTAATTATGAAAGCTTATATGCGCATGAGCTTTCACACCATTGGTTTGGCGATCTTGTAACCTGCGCTTCGGCTGAAGATATGTGGATAAACGAGGGATGGGCTGCTTTTTGTGAATATGTCTACAGGGAAGGACTGTATGGAAAGCAAAGCTATAAGGATAATTTGAGGGATAATCACAGGTATGTTCTGCAGAGTCTTTACATTCTTGATAAAGGCTACAGGGCTATACAGGGTAATCCGCCCGACTATACTTACTGTAAAACAGTTTATGATAAAGGAGCTGATGTGGTGCATACATTGAGGAATTATATGGGCGATACGCTTTTCTTTAAAACAACTAAGGAATATCTTAAGCAATTTGCTTTTAACAATATCTCTACTCCGCAATTAAGGGATTATTTTACTGAGAAATCAGGAATTAAGCTTAATGACTTTTTTGATACCTGGGTTTATGGAAAAGGGTTTCCTCATTTTTCTGTGGATTCTTTTAATCTCAAAAGCAAGTCAAATGATAGTAAAAGTTTTAATGTTGAGGTCTTTGTCAGGCAAAGACTCAGAGGTGCTTCTTCATTTGGGAAATCAAACAAGCTTGAAATAACCTTTATGTCTGCCGGATGGAAAAGTTTAACTGATACTATTGTGTTTTCAGGTGAATTCGCCAGCAGGGTATTCTCGGTTCCTTTCAAACCCGATATTGTAATGGCAGATATTGAGGAAAAGGTTTCTGATGCAACAACTGATAACTACATTGTCATTAAAAATAAATCCGATTATATTTTTCCTCAAACATATTTCGCTCTTACTGTTAATGATATTAAGGATTCTGCTTTTGTCAGGGTGGAACATAACTGGGTGGCTCCAGATAAGTTTAAAAAACCCCTTAAAGATGTTAAACGAATATCTGATGCAAGGTACTGGAAAATTGATGGCATATTCCCTGAAGGTTTTAATGCTAAAGGGAAATTTTATTTTTCTAAATCAGCGGATATAAATAATGGAAACCTTGATAATAATTTTCTTCGCTATAATAAGTCTGCGGACTCGCTGATATTACTTTACAGGGCTAACTGTGCAGATGACTGGAAAGTGGTAAATTATTCTGTTTCAGGAAACGGATACTATGGGAATGTGTATTCAGATAATATAAAGCCCGGGGAATATTGCTTAGGCATTGGTAAACGCGGAGTGTCAGTTGACGAGCACCGGTCAGCAGAAAATAATAATCTGAGCATTTATCCCAATCCTTCTGAAGGAAAATTTAAAATAGAATATGATATTAATGATGAAGGTCAAATCAATATATATGATATAAGCGGAAGTCTTTTAGATAGCATAAATGTCTCCCGAGGGTATAATATTATTAGCTGGAACTCCGATAAGCTAAAAGCCGGAATATATATATTCAAACTTTTCACAAACAATAACAAGATAATTATTACGAAAAGCGTTGTGAAACATTAAATGAATTCAACTGTCCACAATCAATAAACAATAACCTTATTTACTCAATTACTAATTTACTCAATTACTAATTTACTAACTTACTAATTATATATAACAATCTTCCTGTTTATTATCTGCTTATCAGATATAACACTAAGTATATAAGTTCCCCCTGCTAAATCATTTACACTGATAGTTGCGTGGGAGCTGTTTGCATGGCTGTTTTCGGAAGCAACTCTTCCGCCTGCAAGATTGTAAATTTCATAATTAAGCAGACCTTTGTTTCCTGTGCCTAAATCAATATTAATCTTATCTGTGGCTGGGTTAGGATACACCCTCAGAGAGTTATTATCCCCCTGTATCCCTTTTATAATTCCTACAGGACCTTTTGTGGTGTCAGGAGCAGGTTCCTGGATAGAAGAAGTATTAATTATGCTATTAACCGGCTGTATAGCCTGACTAATGCCGGTCTGAGCTTTAACCTGTAAAATGCCTGTAATTAACATTATTGTTGTAACGGCTTTAATTTGATTAACAAGTGATTTCATAAGTATAAGTATTTAAGGTTAAACATTAATAAATTGAAATATTCAGCAAATGTCTAATCTAAATACAATATATTAAAATGAACTCGATACAACCAGCTGCTTAGACGATGTAATTATAATTTCATTGCTTTATTGATTTCAGCGATTGAAAACTATGTTTCACCGAATAAATAGCATAGAATAGTGAAAACGAATAGCGAAAAGGAATTAAAAATCACTAATGACCCAGTGAATGCTAATTGGAATTTATAATCAGCTTCTGCTGAGTTCTTTTAGATTTTGATACAATAAATAACATGTAAATACCCATGTTTAGACTAAGAGGTTTAATTTGTACCAATTCATCTTTTAGTAGCAATATATTTTCCTGTCTGAAAACAATTCTTCCTGAAATATCTGTAATACTAATACATGCAGGATCGTTAAAATCAGCGTTAGCCCGCAAAAAGAATAACCCATTGTTAGGATTGGGAAAAATATTAATATCCATACTTCTTGTTTGTTCGCTAATACCAAGACATGGGTCAACAATTACTTTTACCGAATCAATACTGCTGCAGCCCGAACTGTTTGTCACTGCAACATAGTAAATTCCTGCTGCTGTCACAGTAATTGCAGATGTAGTTTTCCCATTGTTCCATTCATAAGAATCAAAACCCTGACCTGCATCAAGAATAATTTCCTTGTTAGCACAGATTGTAGTATCTTTTCCAAGATTAACCACAGGGCTATGTGTAACTAAAATATCAATTGATATTGTTTTGCTCATGCCAACTGTTGTATCTCTTGCTGTTAGTGTAACCTGGTGAGTTCCGAAAGTTTTGTAAAAATGTTCAGGATTAGCAAGATTGCTGGTATCTCCATCGCCAAATGACCAGTGGTAGGTATCTGCATCAAAGCTCTTGTTAGTAAAAACTATTGTTCCCGAATCGCATACCACAGCTTTATCAGTTGTGAAATCTGCTTTTACAGTGGGATATTTATATATTGTGTCTGTGGTAATACTGCTCCAGTTATAAAGAGTATCAAGGAACTGAAAATGAATTGTGTGATTTCCTTTTGTTAAATAAGAAAGGTCTAAACTTGTATTTAAAAGATAAGGATTGACAGGTGTTTGCAGCCTTACATCTTTAATGTTTGTATTTGCTGAATCAGACCAGTAACGATAAGCAGTAATGAGATTAGGGATCACGCTTCCGTTTCCTGATTTCTGAAAGAAACTGCTCTGCACTCCGCTCCATATATTCCCTTTGTCAATAAAGCGAACATGAAATATATGCAAACCATTTGCAAGAGAATTTGCATTGACAGATGCAAGTATCTGCACCTGGCTTTGTGCTGTTACTGATTGATAAACTTTCCCGGCATAGTTGTTGTCAAACCAGTATTCGTAAGCTTTTATTTCATTGGCTATGCCTGAACTTCCTGAAACTTTCTGAATGAACTGGCTAAGGACAGTGCTCCAGCCTCCACCATCATCCTTGAAGCGAATATGGAATATGTGCATTCCTTCATGAAGCGCGGATGCATCAAAATTGCCTAAAAGCTGATATCCTGATTGGGGTGTAACGTTATTGCTTATTTTATTTCCATAATTATTATCAAACCAATATTCATACCCAACAATCTTTTTTGTTATGGAATTTGAAGAGGGCAGCTTTTGAAAAAACTGGCTTACTGTTGTAGAATACTTTGAATTATTATCCTTAAAACGAATATGAAAAACATGCAAGCCCGGTAGCAAACCTGCGGTAGGAATATTGCTTTCCAGATCAAGAACAGAAACCGGATTAACAGTAATAGTTGTCTTGCCTGCATCATTATTGTCAAACCAGTATTCATAAGAGCTTATCTTATTTTGTCCTGAACCTTGAAGAGCAAAGAACAGAATAATAAACATTATGCTATTTATGATTATCTTTCTTTTCATGTTAGGTTATTTTAGTTATCCTGAGCTTTTACCTTTATGTTAATGTTAAGATTACCGCTGTTATCAGTTGCCGGATTTATTGTTTTGCTTTGAATATGTGGATTAAATGGTACAACTCCTTCTTTATAAGGAGTAAGACCTCCGTATATGCCTGCTTCTTTTGCGTCCGTGCCTATGTATGAATCAGGCAATTTAAGATGATAATTCTGAGCGTAATCAAATGTGAGCCCGCTTTGATTTACAAAAACTGATGCAACTTCAACACTCATCCAGTTTCCTATTCCTGTACTTGAACCATCAGGAAAAGTCCACGCCTGGTTAAAGATATTATTTGCATAATGGTTGGAATTACAATTGCTCATAAAATAATTACCGCCACAACTATAATATTGAAAATTCAGAATATTGTTCTGCATAGTCGAATTATTGACATCATGAAAAGGACCTCCTCCGCAAAAACCACGCATTTGAATATTATTTGTAAACAACATATTATCGAAATAACTGACAATACCCTGGATAAAATTATTGGTTATTAATACTCCTTTTGCATAACCTCCGGCAATGTTGTCGCCTCTTATAATGTTTTCACGGATTATTATATTTGACGATAATGTTGAGTTTGCGCCGCTATATGACAAATACATATTGTTAATGCTGCAACGGCTTATAGTAATGTTATTTACCACCTGGTCGCTTGCATTGGTTCCAAAAGTAATATTGCCTGTAAGGTAGAAACCCTCCAGAAAGGTGTTGTCAGCCCCTGTTTTAAGAATAATATCACCTGTCAGATAAGTTGTTCTTGTTGCTTTGGCGGAATCAGGGTAATGTCCCGCTCCAATAATACAAACCTGCTTATCAATCTGCCAGCTTCCGATATTAAGCCCTCCTCCGGGTAAATAAATTGTATCACCTGTCTGAATATGTAATTTAAGACTGTCAAATGATGAAAAGAATGTAGCTTTTTTGTTATGATGTAATCCAATCACTGATTGAGCACTTGAAACAAGTCCGCATGCAATCATAACGACACAAATAATAAACGATTTTCTCATAAGTAATTTTTTTAAAGGTTAATTTTCCTGGGCTTTTACTTTAATATTTATATTCAGATTTCCCTCAGCATTTGTGCTTGAAGGAATTGATTTGGATTGAACATGTGGATTAAAAGGAATCTGCCCATCCTTAGACGGGGATACAGTTCCGTATATGCCAACATCAGTTCCGTCAGTTCCTGCATTTTTCCCGGGATTGGAAGGCTTCAAATGATAATTATGAGCTATATTGTATGTATTTCCTGTCTGATTTATAAACAAACTATCCTGTATAACATTAAATATATTTCCATTATCAATGTTTCCAGCCGGAATTGTAAACTTTGGCACAAACAAATTGTGAATAAAGCTGTTTCCTGTGCCTCCGTTAATCAAAAAGTATGTACCCCAATTATAACAAAATAATAACAGGCTGATATTATTTTGAAATGTGGCTGCATTTATATTGTTTAAAAGATAGTCTCCGCAAGGATTTTTCAGAAAAATATTGTTTGAGAAAATTGCATTCCCGTTAAAGTAATTGATAGAATTTTCAATAATACATTTGCTTACTTCTACATTTTGTGCATTACTGCCAGTAATATTCCCTTTAATAATATTTTCGGTAATGTTTAAATTTGAAGACGAAGTGGAAGAGGTGCCATCAAATGAAAGAGTTAGATTGTTCATATAACATCTTTTCACTGAAAAATAATGAACTTCCTGATCGCTGACATTAGTGCCGAAAAACATATCCCCGTTAATATAAACACCTTCTATTGAACCATTGTCTGCTCCTTTGTTAATTCGCAGATTTCCCAGGAATACAGTAGCGCCTGTTGCTAATGTTGAATCAAAATTACAGCCGGCGCCTATAATATGAACACCTTTATTGATATTTAATGTTCCGATGTTATAAGAAGCTCCCGGAAGATAGATATTGTCACCGCTTGCTGAATGTGCTAATGCAGTGTCAAGGTTTTGATAAAAAGCTGATACACCCGAATGTTCAACTGTAATAACATTTTGAGAATAAGAACTCGAATATACCCCACAGAAAATAAACATGACGAAAATAAAGGATAGTTTATTCATAAGAATTAATTTTAATTAATATTTTAGTTTTAAAACCATGCAAAAATAACAATCTTAATATATCTTATCAAATGATTTTTATTTATTTGTTAAATGGTAGAAAGACACAAACTATAGAGCCACTCCCTACTCCCTACAACCTGCTCCCTACTCCCTATTCAAACAAAGAAAGCTCTACTGATTCTAATGACTTTAGAAATTTCTGTATTTTTACTTTAATTACTTTGTTCTGCTTTATTTCCGAAGGGAAGCTGCTGGAGGATTTAAGATACTGGTAAAAAGTATTGAAAGTGTAATTTTTCTTTTTATGTGCCTTAGGAATAACTTCAAAAACATTATAAAGCACCTGAGCAGTCCGGTATTCATCAAGCCCTTTCTTTTTGGAGCTAATAAAACCTTCCTGCATTAAACATGAAAACAATAAGAAAAACAAGTCCGGCGACTGTTTCCAGATGATTTTTGATTGAAGATTTGTACTGTCTTTTTCCGGAACATTCTGTTCCTCTTTCCTTTTATATTCTTTTGTTGTGTCTGTTGTATCCATAACATAGCAGAACTTAGATATTAGACATTAGCTTTTAGATTGTTATTGACAAAAATAAATAAATTAAATATAACGATAGTGAAAATTTACTGATGAATAGAAGAATGACTTATAAATGTTGAAAAGTACTGAATAATAACTGAAATGCAGGTTGCTAAAACAGCTATTTTTGATTATTATTAATACTATGAACTGGGATAAATCTATAGCAAGCTTTAAAGTATTTCTTGAGTTTGAGAAATCATTGTCTGTTAATACTGTTAAAGCTTATTTGAGAGATGTTGAAAAGCTTAACCTGTTTCAGGAAGAAAAGAAATATGGTGTAAACCCTGATAGTATCAAGAAAAGCCATATTGATGAATTTATTAAATGGGTAAATGAACAAAATTTGTCTGCAAAGTCACAGGCAAGAATCATATCATGAATAAAAGCATTTTTCAAATATCTGATACTTGACAACATAATTAAAACAAATCCCGCAGAATTGCTCGAATCAC
>CAZMDE010000087.1:0-3533 GCA_964564355.1 uncultured Bacteroidales bacterium
CTGATAATTTTTTCAATTTCAAGAAAATGTTCTGTTATTTCTATGTTGTCAGTTGATGTCATCAAATTTGTTAACTATAAAGTGCAAAGATAATAAATTAGTCGTAATTAGTAAGTCGTAAGTAGTAAGACAATTAATTTGTAAATTTGTAAATTCATAAATTTCTAAATCTATATGAAAATATTACCAATTGATAAGGTCAGGGAAGCAGATGTTTATACAATAAAGAATGAACCCATAAAATCAATAAACCTGATGCAGAGGGCAGCCAATGCTTTTGCAGTATGGTTCGCAGCTCATTTTATTAATGACAGAAGGATAATTATATTTTGTGGTCCTGGCAATAATGGTGGCGATGGACTAGCTGTTGCAAATCTGCTGCATCTTAAAAACTATAATACTGAAGTTTATGTTATAAGGTATTCAGATAAAAATTCTGATGATTTCAACACAAATATTGAACTTGTAAGAAAAATCCCTGGAATAAAGCTTATTGAAATTAAAGATGGGGACAAGCTTCCTGAAATAAAACCTGATGATGTAGTTATTGACGGAATTTTTGGCTCAGGTCTTACCAAGCCTGTAAAAGGATTTATCGCAAATATCATAAATCATATTAATAGCAGCAAAGCCACAGTAGTTTCCATAGATGTTCCATCAGGTCTGTTTTGCGATGAAAGCAGCGAAAATATTCAGTGTTCAATTATTAAAGCTGATCACACTTTAACTTTCCAGCTTCCTAAATATGCTTTTATGTTTGCTGAAAATGATAAATATATAGGCAAATGGGAATTACTTGATATCGGAATAAGCAGTGAATTTATTGATAATGCTGTTGTAAAGAACTTTTTTACTGTCAATAAAGATGCGAGAGTATTATATAAGCCAAGACAAAAGTTTTCACATAAAGGAAATTACGGGCATGGCTTGTTGATTGCAGGAAGCTATGGCAAAATGGGTGCTGCTGTATTAGGCTCAAAAGCAAGCCTCGTTTCAGGTATCGGGCTTCATACTACTCATATTCCTAAATGCGGTTATACCATTTTGCAGACTGCTGTTCCTGAAGCTATGGTAAGTATTGACTCATCAGAGAATTGTTTTACTGATATAATTGATATTGCCAGATACAGCGCAATTGCTGTTGGACCGGGTATTGGAACTGAAAAAAAAACTCAACAAGCTTTAAAAGTTTTAATACAGAACTCAAAATCACCGCTGATTTTTGATGCTGATGCAATTAATATACTTGGCTTAAATAAAACCTGGCTGTCATTTATTCCGAAAAACAGTATTTTTACTCCCCATCCGAAAGAGTTTGAAAGAATAACTGCTAAGACAGTAAATGATTTTGACAGGAATAAGCTTCAGAGAGAGTTCTCTGTTAAATATAACGCATATGTTGTTTTAAAAGGAGCTCAAACTGCTATTACTGCCCCTGACGGAAATTGTTATTTCAATTCTACCGGAAATCCAGGAATGGCTACTGCCGGCAGCGGTGATGTGTTGACAGGTATTATTCTTGGTTTGTTGGCTCAAAATTACAAGCCTCTTGAAGCCTGTATATTAGGCGTTTATCTGCATGGATTATCCGGAGATATTGCTGCGAAAAAATATGGTTATGAAGCTATGCTGGCAGGTAACATTATCGAAAATGTCGCTAATGCATATACTAATATATCGTTTAGTATGCCTTAATATACCCCTTACTTGATGTTCTTAATATAAATCTTATTACCTACAGGAAGCTTCTGTTTTTTTGGCTTGGATTGTTTATGACTGCCATATTTGTTATAACCCTGAGACTTAGAAGACCTGCAAGACGGAAAAAACATCAGCAATACTAAGCTAAAAATAATATATGTTAAACATTTTTTAAACCAGCCCATATTTTAAAAATATATCGCAAAACTACATAAAAAAATTAAATACTAACATTCCATGAAAAATTTTTATTAATTTTCATTATTAGTAATAATTGTATAAACCTTTGTTAAATATCCTTACTTTTGTTCTGAACAAATTTATAAAAAATTTCACATACAATTCTGATTTACAGCTTTGATACCTGCATATACCATACAGCAAATTATTGAATCTTCACGTATTGAAGAAATAATTGGTGAGTTCATTGTATTGAAACGAAGAGGAGCTAATTTTGTAGCTCCATGCCCCTTTCATAATGAAAAGACACCTTCATTTCATGTATCTCCGGCAAAAGGAATTTATAAATGTTTTGGCTGTGGTAAAGCTGGTAATTCCGTGAATTTCCTCATGGAACACGAACATTATACATATCCCGAAGCCCTCAGATATCTTGCCAAGAAATATAATATAGAAGTTGAAGAAACTGAGCAAACTCCTGAAGAAGCTCAGCTTGTTGACGAAAGGGAAAGCCTATATAATATTCTGTCTTTTGCCCAGAAATACTATACTAACAATTTGATTAACACCCAGCACGGTAAGGCAATTGGCTTAGCTTATTTTACGGAAAGGGGATTTACTGAACAAACAATAAGCAAATTTCAGCTTGGATACAGTAGTGATATATGGGATGAATTTACAAGGCATGCAGTTAGTAATGGTTATAAAATTGAGCATTTAACTAAAACAGGACTGACTGTTGCGAAGGATGATAAGCACTATGACCTGTTTCGAAGCAGGGTATTATTTCCTATACATAATCTTTCAGGGAGGGTTATCGGCTTCGGAGGCAGAATACTGACGAGTGACAAGACAAAACCAAAATACATAAACTCGCCTGAATCGGATATATACCATAAAAGCGATGTTTTATATGGCATTTATTTTGCCAAAGCTTCGATAATTAAAAAGAATAACTGCTTTCTTGTTGAAGGATACACTGACCTGATATCTCTTAATCAGTCGGGCATAGAAAATGCTGTTGCCTCTTCCGGAACTTCGCTAACCACAGGACAAATCAAGCTGATAAAACGTTATACTCCAAATATAACTATTCTTTATGACGGTGATGATGCTGGGATTAAAGCATCTTTCAGAGGTATTGATATGATACTGGCAGAAGGAATGAATGTTAGGGTTGTGCTGTTTCCTGATGGCGAAGACCCTGATTCTTTTGCACGAAAATACCGTCCTGCTGAGGTTGAAAGCTTTATAAATGATAAGTCTGCTGATTTTATTGTATTTAAAACAACTCTGCTTCTTAAGGAAACAGGCGATGACCCTGTGAAAAAATCGGCGCTCATAAAAGATATTCTTAACAGCATCTCACTCATACCTGATGTTATTACCCGCATTGAATATGTAAAGGAATGTAGCAGGCTTATGAGCATTTCTGAGCAAACCCTGATAAATGAGCTTAATAAAATATTAAGAAAAAATGTCCTTAAAGATAACAGACCTGTTAACACAGAAGACATTTCACTACCATCAGATATAATTGCTGAAAAACAATTAAAAATTGAAGAGGATATTTTTGAGTCCCAGGAAAAAGAAGTCATAAGATTATTATTGGTCTTTGGTAAAAAGCAGATAATATTCCAGATGGAAGACCC
>CAZMDE010000087.1:3543-8754 GCA_964564355.1 uncultured Bacteroidales bacterium
TGAGGATGAAAGACAGGAAAAAAGACTTATAGATGTTAATTTTAATGTTGCTGATTATATTATTGACAATTTTAAAGAGGATCAAAACAGCAAAGGTGAGCTGATAAAATTCAATAACAATGTTTACCAGAATATATTTGAGGAGTTCATTAAGCTATGTGATGAAAACAAAATTCCTGACGAAAACTATTTTCTTAATCATCAGAATGATGAAATTCGGAAAGCTACAATTGACCTGATAACTTCTCAATATACTCTCAGCAAAAACTGGGAAGATATGCATCAGATATTTGTTTTGACAGAAGAAGATAAGTTGAGAGAGGCTGTGAAGTATGCTGTTTTAGCCTTAAAACTTAAGAGAGTGTCAGGAAGTATAGATGATATTATGAAAATGAAAAATGAGTTTCCTCCTGATAAAGTGGATTATTACATGAAGATGTATAAGGAATTATTAGATATTAGAAATAACCTTGCAGGACAACTTGCCAGACCTATAATTAAATAAATTTTATAACTACCAACTACTCCCTGCTCACAATTGATAAACAATGACTAATTACTTAATAAATATAAATAATGTTTTTATTGAGTCTCTTAAAGAGTCAATCGAAATTATTGGAATAGTATTTGTTTTGATGATTGTGATTGAAATAATTGTTCTGAAATATAAACCTCTTCTGATTAGGCTTGCAGAAAGCAATTCTATTTTATCTTATATTGTATCCACTACTTTCGGGATAATTCCGAATTGTACTACTACTTTTGCGATGGATTCCCTCTATATGTCAGGGTATTTAAGCTTCGGTGCTCTCGTTGCAACTATGATTTCAACAATAGATGATGTGGGAATATATGTTTTTTCTTTTGCTATTGATGGCAAAATAACCTTTCTGACAGTATTTATTTTCTTTATAAGCTTATTTATTCTTGGAATTATAGGAGGAAAGATTGCAGATTATCTCGCTAAAAAATTTAAATGGACATTTAAAATAAAATGTGATATTGTTAAACATGAGGAACATGAGTTTAAAATCAAGCATTTCATCCGTGAACATATATATGAGCATATTCTGAAAAAACATATCTGGAAGATATTTTTGTGGATGTTTTTAGCTTTGTTTATAATTGGTGTTTTCCCCGATATTTTTTCATCAGATAATTTCAAAGCTGTTAATCTTTATTATCTTTTGCTGATATCAATAGTTATTGGATTAATTCCTACTCCCAGCCCGAACATTATTTTTATAATACTGTTTTCTCAAGGGTTGATACCGTTTTCAATATTACTTACTAATTCAATTGTCCAGGATGGTCATGGATTGCTGCCCATACTTGGTTACTCATTCCGGGATGCCTTGAAAGTAAAGCTTTATAAAGCTGCTTTCGCTCTTGTAATAGGGTTTCTTGTGTTATCTTTTGGGTTTTAGAGAATCAGTTTTATTCCCAATATTTAATTATTTTAAAACAACCAAATGAGTCAGATTCTCTTAGTTAAATATACTATTGGGGTAAGATACAATAGAGATTTTATCGAATAAGGTTTTTATATAATTTCTTATTTTTTTCTATGTGTAACTCTGTGATTCTCTGTAAAACTCTGTGTAATAATTTTGTTTTAAAAGAAACTATTTTTTATTCGGTATAATCTCTAATTAATATATCTATTCAACGAATTGCTATTATTTTGTTAATTATCCTAATTTTGTCCTTTAAATTTTCAACTACGAACTACGAACTACGAACTACTAACTACTAACTAATTGCCATGGAAGAACACATAAAAGTGCTGATAATAGGTTCCGGACCTGCAGCCTATACTGCCGCTATATATGCTTCAAGATCTGAATTAAAACCTGTTCTTTATCAGGGTCTGCAACCCGGAGGACAGCTGACCATTACTACTGATGTTGAGAATTTTCCCGGCTATCCTGATGGCGTTAGCGGACCTCAAATGATGGAAGACCTTAAAAAACAGGCTGAGAAGTTTGGTACTGAAATTCGCTCTGGAATTATTACATCAGTTGATTTTTCTCAGCGTCCTTTCAAAATTGTTGTTGATGAAGAAAAAACTATACTTGCAGAAACATGTATTATTGCCACAGGTGCTTCTGCCCGCTGGCTTGGTCTTGAGTCAGAGAATAAGTATAATGGTTATGGAGTTTCCGCTTGTGCTTTATGTGATGGCTTTTTCTACAGAGGTAAAGTGGTTGCAATTGTCGGGGGAGGAGATACTGCCGCTGAAGAAGCTACTTATCTCGCTAAGCTTTGCAAAAAAGTTTATTTAATTCATAGAAGGGATGAATTAAGAGCATCCAGGATTATGCAGAAAAAGGTTTTGAATACTCATAATATTGAAACTGTATGGAACTCTTCTATTACAGAAATAACCGGCGAGGAGAAAGGTTTTTCGAAAGCTGTAAATGGAATCAATATCCTCAATGTAAAGACAAATGAAAAAAAACATATAGACATTGACGGGGTTTTTATTGCTATCGGACATAAGCCTAACTCACAGGTATTCGAGGGACAATTAGATATGAATGATATGGGTTATATTACAACTATTCCCGGTTCTACCCGCACAAATATTCCCGGAGTTTTTGCCGCTGGTGATGTGCAGGATTTTCACTATCGTCAGGCTGTTACCGCAGCAGGTACTGGATGTATGGCTGCCATTGAAGCCGAACGCTTCCTCTCCTCTGAATAAATTTTTAGTTAATTTTCTTTAAATCGATAGCTAATCTCTTGATACTTGTGTCCTGATACTTGTGTCATATAAAAACTTAGTTAAATTTGCATATCATTTATTGTTTCTATATTGAAGAAGATAGTTTTAAATATCATCCTTATTGCTCATTGTTCATTGTTCATCGCTGATTGCTTTGCTTCGCATACTGCCGGAGCTGACCTTACCTATAAATGTCTTGGCGGTAACAATTACCTCATTACACTTACTTTTTACAGGGATTGCAGCGGCATAACTGCTCCCGGGTCTGTTACTATTGATTTTAAATCAAGCTGCGAATCATTTAGTTCTACTTTTTTATTAGCTGACAGTTCTGGCAGGGAGGTTACACCCACTTGCAAAGCTCAGAGAACTTATTGCAGCGGTGGCAACCTGTATGGATTACAGCAATATGTTTATAGCGGTCAGGTTATTTTACGCTCCTGTATAGACTGGGAGATTTCTTATTCTCTTTGTTGCAGAAATTATTCTAATACCATAGTTAATTCAACCGGTTCAGGCTTGTTTATTCTTGCTACTCTTAATAATGTTGATGCTCCATGCAGCAGCTCTCCGGCTTTTTCTAATATACCTATCACTATTGTCTGCGTGGGACAAACTTTTTGTTTTAATCATGGGGCTATTGACCCTGACGGTGATTCCCTTGTTTATTCTCTCGTTCCTCCTTACAATCTGGGTCCCGGCAAAAACCCTGAAACAGTTACTTATGCTCATGGATATTCATCTAAACAGCCAATTCCATCTGATCCTCCTATTACTTTAAATCCGCTTACTGGTCAGATATGTATGACTCCTACTGATCTGATTATTTCTCCTTTGGCTATGCTTGTTGAGAAATTCAGGAATGGAATTAAAGTGGGTTCTGTCCTCAGGGATATGCAAGTCAATGTAATTGCATGTAGCAAAAGGCTTCCTCTGCTTTCTGGTATAAGTTCTGCTAATAGTCAGTATGAACCGAAAAATGATAAATATATTGACACTATTTGCCTTGGGAAGACTGTTGATTTTACTGTATATGGATTTGACCCTGACAGCGGAAATATTAAAATCTCATGGAATAAAGGAATTCCCGGTGCTAAGTTTACTGTTAATAATAACCATACTCCCTCAGCTTACGGACGATTCAAATGGACACCTACAGATTTTGACCTTAGAAATTCGATCTATTGCTTTACTGTTACTGTTGATAATGAATCCTGCCCTTATTTCGGAACGCAGACTTATTCCTTTTGCATATCTGTTAAGGGCTTTATTGTGAAGTTAGACCAGGATGTCATACTTTGCAAAGGGGAAACCTATCTCGTAGAGGCTAAAGCTGATTCGAGTGTCGTCAACTTTCAATGGGAGCTTGATGGAAAGCAGCTTTCCCTGCCTTCAAATACTAAAAAATTACTCTTAAATTCTAATGAATTACAAGTAGGTAATCATATTTTAGGTGTAGCAGCTAAAGATAATTCGTCTGATATAATTTGCCCCGGTTTTGCTTACATGAGGGTTACAGTTGAAATTGTACCTGAAATAAATATCCGAAAATTAATAAATATTTGCCAGGGAAAAGATACTGTCCTTGATGCAGGTCCCTCGGCTGTCAGGTATTTGTGGAGCACAGGTGATACAACTCGTAAGATTATAGTTAATACAACAGATGACTATTATATCTCTGTTTACGGAGGTTATGGTCCGCAATGCCAGGCAACAGACACTGTGCATGTCAATGTTATTCCTATGGCTCAGCCTTTTGATCTTGGAAAGGATACTTGCATTATTTCTAATGAAACTTTATTTACTCTTGATGCAGGTAATAATCCTCCGGGATTTCAATATTTATGGTCTGACGGAGAAACAACAAGAACAATTAATATTACTCAATCCGGCAAATATGTTGTCACAGTCACATCTGCCCCTTCATCCAAATGCTATCAGTCTGATGAAATAACTGTAAATCTGTTGAAGCCCCATTTTCTTGGTAATGATATAACTTTATGCAGCTCAGTACCTGTTACTATAAATGGTCCTTTACCTCCTGACGGGTATGCTTATCAGCTTAAGTGGCTTCCAAATGGTGAGACAACTCAAAACATTTATGTATCGGGTTTAGGATTGGGAAAATCTGAGTTTATGCTTGAGGTACATGGGGGGTGTAAAGATACTATTGATTTAAATGTTATAGGATGCAATATAAAAATTCCAAATTTTTTTAGTCCGAATTCCTCCATTGACAGTAACAGGGTATTTGCAATAACCAATATTCAGTATTTTAAAGACACTAAGTTGCTTGTTTATAATCGCTGGGGAAATGAAGTGTTTAAGTCAGACCATTATGAATTGCCTGAGAACTGGTGGGATGGTAAGGATATGAATTCTAAGAAGGATTGCCCTGTAGGTGTTTATTTTTTTGTACTTTTTGTTTCCGGTAAAGAAACAAAATCCGGCTCTGTCACATTATTAAGATAATTTTTTATTAC
>CAZMDE010000088.1:0-8652 GCA_964564355.1 uncultured Bacteroidales bacterium
CAAACACTTTAGTCCAAGGACTTTTTGCTGGATTTGCTCCAATGCTTCAAAATGCAAAACCAAGTGAGATAAAAGACTCAGTGATGAGCCCAGGGGGAACAACCGCAAGTGGATATGCATCAATGGAAAAAAATGGTGTGAGAAATGGGATGATAGAAGCTATCAAAAGTTCTTATGATAAAGCTTGTGAGCTTGGAAAAAAATAGTTTCACACTAATTGAAACACTCCTCTCCCTTATTATTATTTCGGTAATAATAAGTGGATTTACAAAATTTATCAACAATATATGAGAAGGGTATTTGAACTGTTTTTTCTATCATTTTTACTTATTTACCAAATCAATGTTTACGCACAATCTGCAAATGATTTGTATGAAAAAGGAAATGAATATTTCCAAAAGGAAGAATTTGACAGTGCTTCAGCAGATTTTTCAAATGCAATAGAAGCAGATAAAAACTTTGCAGAAGCATATCTTGGCAGAGGCAAATGCTACAATATATTTGGATTAAATGATAAGGCAATTGAAGATTTTAGCAAAGCTATACGATTAAAAAACAATTTTTATGAAGCATATTTTTACAGAGGAAATTCATTTGTAAAGCTAAATAAAAACAGCGATGCTTTAAAGGATTATAAAATGGCTATTAAAATTAATCCGAAATATAAGGAAGCATATATGCAAAGTGCATACCTTAACCGTAAATTGAATGACCCTGACGGAGCAATGTTTGATTTATATAATGCTATTGAATTAGATACAGAAGATGCTGATATTTATTTTACAAGAGCTGAAGTATTATTTAAAGATTTTGATAAAAAAGTAAAAGCTATTGAAGACTATAATAAGGCAGTCGAACTTAATCCTGATTTTGCTGAAGCATATTTAAACAGAGGCGTTTGCTATGAAGCATTAAAAGATTATAAATCTGCTGCTGAAAGTTATACACAAGCTATACAATCAGGTAATAAAGATAAATCAACATATAAAAGAAGAGCTAATGCAAATTTACTGAGTGAAAATTATGAAGAAGCGAGCAATGATTATACCAGACTTATCCATGATTTTAAAGAAAATAATGAAATGGTATATTTAAACAGGGGAATATGTTATAATCGAATGGAAAAATACCAGCTTGCAATTAAAGATTTCAGCAAGGTATTAAGTTTTTATCGTAAGCAAGCAGATGTATTTCTTGAAAGAGCCTATGCATATATAAAACTAAACCAACTTTCAACTGCAAAAAAAGATTTTATTCAGGCAGAATATTTTGAACCAAAAAACCCGAAAGTATATGAAAACAGAGGGGACTTCAATTTTCAAATTAAAGAGTATAAAAATGCCATAGAAGATTTTAATAAATCTATTATATTAAAACCCACTGCTGAATGTTATTTTAAAAGAGCATTATGTTATGAGTCAATTAGTGATAAAAATTCAGCTTGTAAAGACTTTCAGACTGCTGCCAAATTAGGGAATGAAGAAGCAAAAGAAAAGCTTAATAACTTTTGTAATCAATAATTAATTTATTAAATAAAATATTAAAAACATCAAAGCTAATCATCTAATTATTAGACCACTTACCCAATTACATAAATTTTGTTTATAAATATTTTTTAATTTTTATTATTTATGAAAAATTAAATATTATTTTTGCTGCATTATTTTTAACATTTATTATCATTTATTAACTTAAATTAAATTTTTATGAAAAAATTATGTCTATTCATTTTTGCGCTTTTTTTATTTATAAATAATAATAATGCTCAAATAACAGCTACCATTGGTAATGTAACAGCTAACCAGGGCGATGTTATAACTATCCCTGTTAATGTTACAGGTTTTAGTAATGTTGGCGCAATAGGAATAATTATTCCAATAAATACACTTTTATTTGAAGTAGATACACTTGATCTTATTTTAAATATGAATGCAAAGCTAACCAACAGCGCAGTTGGCAGCTATGGATATTATTTTGATACAAATGACACGAATAAATTGAAAATATTTTGGTACTTGCTTCCAACAGTAACTAAAGGTATTGATATAGCAAGCGGAAAGCTTTTTGATTTAAAATTAAAGTTTATAGGCACAGGTGCTTGTCTTTGTTTTTACAATCCTACTATCCCAGGATTTACGGGATGTACAATTGCTGATGCAAATGGAGATGACCTAACAGTTGATTATTCTTGTGGTAAAATAGGACTTGGATGTACCGATTTTGTATTAAATACAAATGCAGTTAATACATCATTTAGTTTTTATCCAAATCCTTCAAATGGGATTGTAAATTTAGCTTATAACGGCAAATCTAATTTAAAGCAAATAAGTATATATAGTTTGAATGGAGAAAAAGTATATGATTTAGAGATGAATTCAAATAATAATCAAAATTCATATATGCTTAACCTGTCTGATCTTAGTAAAGGCATGTATGTTATCAAGGTTTTATCAAAAGATGATGTAATATACGATAAGCTCATAATTGAATAAAATAATATTAATTTAAGATAAGTTTTATCATTATATTTGATTAATTAAATATTTCTTACTTTTTTAAATTAAAAAGCCTGATTATCCAAGATAGTCAGGCTTTTTTTGTTAATTTTAAGTGTATTTTTATTAAGAGACTGTTTAAATTTATATGTTTTTTACTTTTGGGCTAAAGCCCAATTCTTAATATTGCATTAATACACGACATAAATGTCGTGCCTAATGATTTAAAAATATTTATAAATAAAATAATTAGCAACGCCATTTATGGCGTTAACGCAAAATAATACATATTTGGCTTTAGCCTAAAATTGATTAGCTAAAATTTGATATTATTAAAATTTTTAAACATTCTCTAAATCGGGAATAAAATAGCACCTCAAAAAAAAGAATTAACTTTTATCATATTAATTTGATAATTTATCAAAAATATTGTTAATTTTGTGGCAAGTTAGAAATTTGAAGTTAGAAGATAGATGTTAGAAGTTTCCAGCATCCGGCTTCCATTTATTTATTAATCTTAAATAATTAAAATTATGGCAAAGAGTAATGAAGAAGATACCCATAATATCAATATCTTAAGTACAGGGACATCCTTAAAAGGCGATATAAAATCAAACGGAGACATTCGTATAGACGGAACATTAATAGGTTCTGTAAATTCAAAAGGCAAGGTAGTAATTGGTCCAACAGGTAATATTGAAGGGGAAATAATTTGCCAGAATGCTGATTTTTCAGGAGTTATCAAAGCTAAAATTGTTGTAACAGAGCTTTTACTGCTTAAAGCAACTGCAAAAATTACAGGAGATATAATAACAAATAAACTTGCTATTGAACCCGGTGCAAAGTTCTCAGGAACTTGCAATATGGACGGTAATGTTAGTTCTCCATCATATCCTGGTAATAAAGAGAACATTGTCAATAAAGACATCCTGAAAACTCCGGAAAAAAATGACACCTTCAAACCAAAAGAACCAGTTACCCAATTACGCTAGGTACTCAAGCATAGCATTGCAGATGGGGGTAATAATATCTGCAGGTATTTTTGGAGGTTTCAAGCTCGATAAAGTTTTAAATATCAAGTTCCCTGTTTTCACAGTAATTTTATCATTTATCTCTGTTGGTCTTGCAATTTATATTGTGATAAAAGAGCTAAATAACAATTGACAATGGACAATGGACAATGGATAATGGATAATGGATAATGGATAATTAAAAAACTTTACTTACTCAATAAGCTAATAAGGTTCAAACTTTAGGTTATTTGTTTATACTAAGGTTAAAAATATGCATCAATATAAATCGGGAATAAAATAGCACCTCAAAAAAAGAATTAACCAAACTTATGTCAAAATCATTCTTAACATTTTTAAAAAGGCTTACAATATATTCACTGGTAATTATACTAATTTCATATCCAATTATCCGCATATTACCAGCACAATATATAACTCCTACCCTGCCCTACCAGATAATATTTTTCTTTTTAATTACAGCGACTGTATATTATATTCTCATCAAAGCATCTGAAAAAAGATTCAGCAATTTTGTAACAGCATTCATGCTTGCCACTTTTCTGAAGTTATTCCTGTACCTGGCAATTATACTGATTTATGTATTTCTTATAAACCGAAAAGATGCAGTTGCTTTTATATGTTCTTTCTTTATTTTTTATTTGCTGTATACAGTATTTGAAACTGTTTACATATTATTATCAACTAAGAGCGGGGAGAAAAACAAATAAAAGAGAATTGATTATTCCGGTAATCTGTTCATTCGTCTAACAGATTCAAAATAAATAATTCTGTTTGTACGGAGTGCTACTGGAGTGCTAACGGTGTAGTGTTCATGACCACAGTAATGAGATAGTACAGGTTTTTCAATAGTTCAAAACTAATACCCTAACATTTTTATTATCATCATATCATACTAATATTCTTAATAATATCTAAGTTAAAGTTAACAATAATTATATTTAATCCTAATATTTTGCTATTTAGTCTATATAATTAAAAATTTGATTTAAATTATTGTATGATAATTATATATATTACATAGTATCTTCTTCCAGCCTTGCTTGACATTGATAAGTAAAATCACTTATCTTCGCATAAGTAAAAATACTTATATTATATTTAAGCATTTTTTCTTCTCATCAACTAAACTGTATTAATAACTAACTACTAAATCTATGGAATCTAACCTTAACTTTTCAAAAAAAGCAGAACGGGATTATAAATTAGTTTGTATTGCCCGTGAGAACAAAGACCAAAAAACATTTGGCAAACTTATGAATCTATACGAGCGTTCGGTTTATTACATGCTGCTTAAGATGACGCATAATAACGCAGAGGCTCAGGATTTAACATTAAAAACATTTGAAAAAGCCTTCAGAAAACTCAGTTCTTATGAACCAGAATTTAGCTTTAGTACCTGGTTGTTTAGAATAGCAACAAATAACTGTATAGATTTTATAAGAAGAAAAAAGAAGGTAACATTCAATTTAGACCTTTATGATGGGGATGACGTGCTGATTGAATCAGTAAACAGACTTTCTTCGCATGAACTTAATCCGGAAGAACAAATGATTAAGGAAGAAAGGATTAATATGATACATCAAATAGTAGGTAAGTTAAAACCTTTATACAAAAAACTTGTAGATTTATATTATTTCAAAGAAATGGGTTGTGAAGAAATATCAGATAAGCTTCACATGCCACTTGGTACAGTTAAAGCACAGCTTTTCAGAGCAAGAAAATTGATGTATAATTCAATGAGAAGACTTGAAATGGTGAATTAGTTTATTGGTTTGCAGCAATAATTTTAACTTAGCTTACAAAGAAGGAGATAGGGAAGTAATTAATTAGTGTCTGTCCATAAAGTCATAAATTAAAAAAAGTAACACAGAGATACACAAAGAAGACACAGAGTTTATTCACAATATTAATTTAATATTAAGGAGTTCATGAGATAAATGTTCACAGAGAAGAAAAAAATAAATGTTTCACATTTGGAAAATGTTAAACATTATGGACAGACACTAATTAATGAGCTAATTTTATTTGTCTAAGATAGAGTTGTATAGTATTCTCAAGACCAAAATTTAAAGCATCACATATCAGGGCATGTCCGATAGATACTTCAAGCAAACCATTAATGTTTAATGCAAAATATTGAAGATTCATAAGACTAAGGTCATGCCCTGCATTTATTCCCAGTCCAAGCTTATTTGCAATTGCAGCAGCTTCAACAAATGGTTTTATAGCTTTTTCCCTGTCTTGTCTATATTCAGTAGCATAGCTTTCTGTATACAGCTCAATGCGGTCAGTTCCGGTTTGAGGTGCATTGTCAATATTTGAAATATCAGTATCAACAAATAATGAAACCCTGATTCCATTTTTTTTAAACTCACTGACGACTTCTTTTAAAAAGTCTCTATTTTTAATTGTGTCCCATCCGGCATTAGAAGTGATTGCATCCGGTGGGTCAGGAACAAGAGTAACCTGTGCAGGTTTTACTGAAATAACAAGATTAATAAAGCTTTCCGAAGGATAACCTTCGATATTAAATTCAGTATTGAGCAAAGGCTTTAAATCAATCACATCCTGATACCGTATATGCCTACCATCGGGTCTTGGATGAACTGTAATTCCATCAGCACCTAACCTCTCAATATCAAGAGCAACTTTAATCACATCAGGCATGTTCCCTCCTCTTGCATTCCTTAGAGTTGCTATCTTATTTATGTTTACACTAAGTTTTGTCATAATAAAATATTACTTTTGCAAAAGTAATATTTGATTTTTGATTATCTAAGTTATACTTTTTAATATGATTGCCATAAAACTGATAAGCAATTCTATAATTCCTCTGAAAACTTCAGATACAGGTCAGTATGCACTTGACATGATGGATGATTACAAGGTTTCCCATCTTCCAATAGTGAATGAAGAATCTTTATTAGGTCTTATTTCAGAATCAGATATTTTATCGGTAAACAATGTAAATGAACCAATAGGCAATCACAATTTATCTCTTTACCGCCCATTTGTCGAGCAGAGTCATCATATTTATGATGTAATAAAAATTTTTGCAGATATGCAATTATCTTTAGTTCCGGTGCTTGACAATAAAAATATCTACCTTGGAGTAATAACATTGTATGACCTTGTGCAGAACTTCTCTAAAATATCAGCAGTGCAAAATCCGGGAGGTCTTATTGTTCTAGAGGTGAATCATAATGATTACAGTCTATCTGAAATAAGCCAGATAATAGAATCGAATGATGCAAAAGTTCTCAGCTTGTATATAAACACTTATGAAGATTCCACTAAAATGGACATAATCATTAAGATAAATAAAATAGATCTGGGGGGAGTTTTACAAACTTTTAATCGCTACAATTATACTATAAAAGAATCCTACAGCGAGAGAGAAGATACGGAAGACCTTTTAAAACGCTACGAATTATTAATGAATTATCTAAATATTTAAAAGTTCGGAACATAAAGTTTAAAGATTAATGTTTAAATCTGCATGTTTAAAAATTATTGTTCCTGCCTTACTGCTCTTTTATTTAGAAAATGTTTTCGCTTCTAAGCTCAAACCTGATTCAATTATTCCTGATACTGCTACAAAGCCCGGTTTCTGTATAATAAAAAGTGTCGAAATTACAGGTAATAAAAAAACAAAAAAGCAAATCATAATCAGAGAACTATTGTTCAAAGAAAATGACACTATAGATAATAATACAATTGAAACATTTATTAAAAAAAGCAGGGAGAATCTGCTCAATACCTCGTTGTTCAACTTTGTAAAGATTGAAACTTCATACATCAGGGATGACATCCCTTCGAGGGATGTCATCCCTGATAAATATCAGGTTATAAAAATCAAAATAGATGTATTAGAACGCTGGTACATTTGGCCCATACCTATTGTAGAACTTTCTGTCAGGAATTTTAATTCCTGGTGGCAAACAAAAGATTTTGGCAGGATTAATTACGGGTTTTATTTGAGACAGGATAATTTCAGGGGAAGAAAAGAAACTGTTACGCTTTTGTTTCGCTATGGATATGATGAAACATTCAGTATATCTTACATGATTCCATATATTAACAGGAAACAGACAATAGGCTTGGGCTTGTCAGGTGGATTAAGCAGAAATCATGAAATCGCATATAACACAATTGAAAACAAGCTTAAATATCATAAAGACAAAACAAACTATCCTTTGACAAAAACATACACCAATATTCAATTACATTACAGACCTGATATTTACAATACCCATTACGTTGACTTTAACTACAACCATAATATTTTTAATGACACTCTTAATTCGCTGAATAAGAATTTCTCTTTCAACAATCAAACAAATATCGAATTTTTAACTCTTCATTATAAATTTGCAAATGATTTTCGCGACAGCAAACCCTATCCATTAAGAGGTCATTATTTTGATGTTGATGTTTCCAAATACGGATTAGGTTTTCTGTCAGCTAATACTGATCTTCTTAATATTCATAGTTCTTATAATAAATACTGGCAGCTTTCAAAAAAATATTTCTTTGCTGCCGGCTTAATAGCAAGCTATACTAATAAAAATGAACAACCATATTATCTTGCATCTTCGGTTGGATTTGGTCATGATAATATAAGGAGCTATGACTACTATGTTATAAATGGGCAGTATTTTGGTGTTGCCAAACTTAATTTAAAGTACGAGTTAGTTCCAACGCAAGTTTATAATTATAAATTTATTCCTACAGAAAAGTTCAGCAAAGTACATTATGCTTTTTATTTAAATCTATTTGTAGATGGTGGTTATGTATATGACAATCATTTTTATCCCGGGAACGCACTTGCAAACCAGCTTTTATACAGCGCAGGCATAGGTTTTGACTTTGTTACATATTATGATAAGGTATTAAGAGTTGAGTATTCAATTAACAAAAAGGGAGAAACGGGTGTATTTATAAATTTCATTGCTCCTATTTAGTTCATTGGTTCATTTGTTCATTAGTTTAATTACTTTTGCTTTGAAATTAAAATATTAGAGATTATAACGAATAAAAAATAGTTTCTTTTAAAACAAAATTATTACACAGAGTTTAACAGAGAATCACAGAGTTACACAGAGAAAGAAATAAGAAATTAT
>CAZMDE010000089.1:0-8631 GCA_964564355.1 uncultured Bacteroidales bacterium
ATTTATCTGGCAAAGCAAAAGAGACAGCTATAATCATCTTTACCTATACAACACTGAGGGCAAAATGCTGAAACAGCTCACAAAAGGGGAATGGGAAGTCACAGACTTATTGGGTTTTAATAAAAATGAAAACGAAGTATTTTATATTTCCAATGAAGAAAATCCTTTGGAAAAGCAGGTATATTCTGTGGATATTAAAACAGGACGAACTATGAAATTAACATCTGCAAAAGGCTCTCATAAAGCTGAATTCAATTATAGCGGAGATTATTTCCTTGATACATATAGTAGCTTGAAAATAGCAGGGGAAAGCAAGATAATGACTTCCAAAGGCAAAGAAGTGATGACATTGCTGAAAAATTCAAACCCTTTAAAAGATTATAAACTTGGTGAAACCACAGTATTTTCAATAAAAGCAGATGACGGAACTGATTTATACTGTAGAATGATAAAACCTGTAGATTTTAACCCTAATATGAAATACCCTGTCTTTGTTTATGTATATGGCGGTCCCCATTCCCAGATGGTTAGCGAATCCTGGCTTGGAGGAGCTGGCTTGTTCCTTAATTATTTTGCTGACCAGGGTTATGTTGTTTTCACTCTTGATAACAGGGGAACAAGCAACCGCGGTCTTAAGTTCGAGCAGGCAATATTCAGAAATGTTGGTGATATAGAAGTAAAAGACCAGATGAAAGGCATTGAATACCTCAAAACTCTCAGCTATGTTGATGCTGAAAAGATTGCTGTAAACGGATGGAGTTATGGCGGTTTTCTGACAATATCTCTATTAGAGAAAAATCCCGGAATATTTAAAGTTGCTGTTGCCGGTGGTCCTGTTATTGACTGGAAATACTATGAAGTCATGTATGGAGAGCGCTATATGGATACCCCTGCTGAGAATCCCGATGGTTATAATAATGCCTCACTGCTTAATAATGTAAAAGGAATTGAAGACAGCAAATTGCTGATTATTGTAGGGACAATGGACAAAACAGTTATGTGGCAGAACAGCCTGCAATTTATTAAAAAATGTATAGAGGAAGATATACAGGTTGACTATTTTGTTTACCCCGACCACGACCACAATGTCTCAGGAAAAGACAGACTTCACATGTTTCATAAAATATTCAACTATATTGATGAAAATATAAATGCAAAAAGTAACTGATGTTAACTCAACATTTATTTCCTCAGAAACATTTTCTGCAAAATAGCTTTATCCTCATTTCCTAATTGCTCTTCACTGTCGAGTGCTTTGCTGACCTTATCCCTGAATTTCCAGCAGGTCATTTGGCGTAAGGATAATTGACGGGCGAACTCATAGGTAGATATTTTCTTTTGCTCATTGCATATCTGGTAAGCAATATAAAAAGCCTTACTAATCGGGAATTTAATGTTATGGAATATTGTATGTGAAGTAGCTGATTCATCATGTTTGCACTTTGTGCATCTCCTTGAAAAAGAAGTTTTCCCTTTGCAGTAATTTGTATTACCACACTTTTTGCAAACAAAATCTTCTCCCCATTTTACTTTGTCTAGGAACTCAAGACATTTTTCATCATCTGAAAAAAGCTCTTTAATTATTAAATCCTGATTTTTATCGGGTATCTTTTTCATTTATAAACTAAAAAATATGTTTGCAAAGATAATAAAGTGTTGTTAAAATAGTTTAAAAGTGATATTAATGTGATTTAATTTAAAATATTTATTTAATTTTGCAGACTTAAATTATTAAAATTATGAATATCAATAGACTGAACTTAAAAAAGATGTATTTTGTTGTGCTTATTCTGTTATTCTCAACAGTTAGTTGTAATACTGCAACGGACAAAACCAATTCGGACAGCGCTGTTATAAAAAACGATAACAAAATAGAACATCTTACCAACAGTGATTTCAAAACAAAGGTTTTTAATTATGAAAACTCTAAAGAATGGAAATATGAAGGTGATTTGCCATGTATTGTTGATTTCTATGCAAGCTGGTGTGGTCCCTGCAAGATGATTGCTCCAACTCTTGAAGAATTATCCAAAGAATTCGACGGGAAGATTAAAATATATAAGATTGACGTTGATGAGGAAAAAGAGCTTGCAAGGTCTTTTGGTATAGAAAGCATTCCTACTCTTTGGTTTTGTACTGCTAAAGGGAAGCCTTATATTCAAATGGGTGCTTTAAGCAAAGAGACTTTTGTAGAATTAATAAACTCTAAACTTCTAAATAATATCAAATAATTACTAATATCTAGTATCTAATATCTAATATCTAACTTCTAATTTAAATTATATGGAACATTTAACAATAGAAACTTTTAAAACAAAAGTTTTTGATTTTGAGAAAAATAAGGATTGGAAATTTGAGGGCAAGCTTCCCTGTATTATTGATTTTTATGCTGACTGGTGCGGTCCCTGCAAAATGGTGGCACCTGTGCTTGAAGAACTTTCTAAGGAATACGATGGGAAAGTCAATATATATAAAGTTGACACAGAAAAGGAACAGGAGCTTTCATCAGTATTCGGAATACAGAGCATTCCTTCAATACTCTTTTGCCCGATTGAAGGTGCACCACAAATGGCAATGGGCGCTTTACCTAAAGCTTCATTTGTAGATGCAATCAATGACCTTCTACTGAAAAAACAAGCTAATTGAAATTAAAGCACCTTAGCAGTTGATATATTCTCTGTGGCTCTCCGTGTTTTCTTTGTGTTTCTCTGTGAAATAATTAATAACAAAGAATTATACTGGGCAGCCACAGAGTTTCACAGAGTTATTTAAACAACTTTTTTCTAAGAATGGGAAAAGCAGAACGATTTAAAAGATTTATAACTTATTTCAGCAAGCATCTTCCCAAAGCTGAAACTGAACTTGTTTATAAGAATCCTTTTCAGCTTCTTATTGCTACAATCCTTTCTGCTCAATGCACAGATAAGCGTGTAAATCTTATTACTCCGGCATTGTTTAAGCATTATAATTCTCCAAAGGATTTTGCTAAAGCAAGCCAGGATGATGTTCTGCAACTAATAAAAAGCTGCTCCTACCCTAACAGCAAAGCAAAATATATAGTAGACATGTCCAGGGTATTGGTTTCAGATTATTCAGGTATTGTTCCTTCAGATATTGATGAACTTACTAAATTACCCGGTGTAGGTAGGAAAACTGCAAATGTCGTTCTTGCAGTTGCATTCAAAAAACCTGCAATGCCTGTAGATACTCATGTTTTCAGAGTTGCTGCAAGAATTGGATTAACTACAAATGCTAACACTCCTTTAGAAACAGAAAAGCAGCTTGTCAAATACATTCCTCAAAACAAATTAAACCTCGCTCACCACTGGCTTATTTTACATGGAAGATATGTCTGTATTGCCAGAAAACCTAAATGTGAGACTTGCGGGATAAAAGACATTTGTAAATACTTCGATAAATTAGGAATTAGCTGATTATTTAGACATGACATATTTTTAAAATATGTCATGTCTTGATGATTCAAAGCTCGTCTTTCAGACTGACGAGGAAGTCTTTAACTTTATTAAGGGATTTAATAATTTCAACATTCTGTTCTGTTCCCTGCTTGTTATTCTTTAATCTTTCATTAGCACCTTCAAGTGTGTAACCAAGTTCTTTGACAAGATGATGAATAACATGGAAATTATCAACATCTTGCTGTGTAAACAGACGATTACCCTTTTTGTTCTTTTGGGGTTGAATCATATCAAACTTCTTCTACCAGAAGCGAATCAAAGAAGTATTTACATTAAACATCTTTGCTACTTCTCCGATAGAATAGTAAACTTTGACAACTTCTTTTTGCTTATAAGACATAATTTTGCTAATATTTTAATGTTATTAATCAGGTTCTGAAAAACACAAAAATAATCATACTATTAATTACATTTCAAATTAATAAAATATATTTGTATTTTTATTGAGTAATAAAATATTATAATCATGAGAGTTCTATTAGTGTTATTGTCAATGATAATAAGTATTTCTGCATTTTCTCAAACCCTAGAACCAACAGAAAAAGAAGCTTTACTAAATGTTTCTGTCACTAACTTTAAAGACATTCCCTGTAAAAATGAACCAATTACATTTGAATCAATAAGTTCAAAAAAACAATATTCAAATATTACTAATGAAAAAGGGAAGTTTTCACTTTTAGTTCCAAAAGGGGAAACTTACAGTATTAAATACAGTAATTTTAAAGAAAATGTCGAATACAACAAGCTTAAGGTTGATGAAAATAAAGACCTTGTTACAATAGATGTTAAAATAAAAATTGACCCGCCTAAAACTTTCATACTTGACAATGTGCTTTTTGATATTGGGAAAGCTACCCTAAAATCAACTTCATATAAAACTCTCAATGATTTGGTTGAACTGATGAAAATTAAAAAGACCCTTGTTATCGAAATAGGGGGACATACTGACAACATTGGTTCTGATAAAGTAAATTTACAACTTTCTAAAGAAAGAGCCAACTCTGTAAGGAATTATCTCATCAGAAAAGGTATTTATCAAGATAGAATCACTTCTAAAGGTTATGGCAATACTAAGCCAATTAGTTCAAATGATTCTGAAGAAGGTAGAAAACAAAACAGGAGGACTGAGGTTAATATTATTAAAGAGTAGGGAGTTGGGAGAAAATGTATTACTATCTACTCCTTACTACTTACTTTTTTATTTCAGGTATTTAGCAATTAGTGATATAAAAGAAGATCCTAAGATAGGTTTTGTCACAAAATCATCACAACCCGCTTCCATACATCTTTGCTCATCAGTAGCCATAGCGTATGCTGTCTGAGCTATCACCGGCAGGTCCTTTCTTAAATTCTTTATTATCCTGGTAATTTCACACCCGCCCATGTCAGGTAGCTGAATATCCATTAATACAATGTTTATTTCATTATGATTTTTAAGTAATTCAATAGCATCAGAACCGGTCTTAGCCCATATAATCTTTGCTTTTGTAGGTTTAAGAAGTGCTTCCAGGAACTTATAGTTTGAAAAAATATCCTCAACTAATAATATCGTCTTGTTTGAAAAATCAAAAACAATATCTTCTTTAATTAATTCATTCATATTATTATTTATAAAAGAATGATTTTATTTAAACAGTATTTCCCGACAAAGATAATAAAATAATAAGTATTATTACATAAAATATTTTTTTATACTGGAAAGAATATCATCAAAAATAAAGCTGTTTGAAGCAATTATTTCCTTACCGAAAATATAATTATCAGTTCCATTAAAATCAGAAACCTTCCCTCCTGCCTGTTGAACTATAAATGCACCTGCTGCCACATCCCAGGGGTTAAGTCCGTATTCATAAAAACCTTCAAACCTGCCGCAAGCCACATAAGCAAGGTCAATTGCTGCAGAACCTAATCTGCGGACTCCATGTGTTTTCTTCATAAAATATTTAAGAACCTCCATATATTTATCAAGTTTGCCATAATCATAATATGGGAAGCCTGTTGCAATAAGTGAATCAGAGAGCTCTGGGGCAGGTGATACTTTTATTATTTTATCGTTCAGATAAGAAGGTTTATCTTTTACAGCATGAAAACATTCTTTCTGACTTATATCATATATAATTCCAAGCACGACTTCGCTGTCATGCATTAAGCCAATGCTTATAGAATAGCAAGGCAAACCGTGAATAAAATTAGTAGTACCGTCAAGCGGGTCTATCACCCAATTATATTGCTCTCCTTTTTTTGAAATTGTCTCCTCTTCCACAATAAAGCCGGATTCAGGCAATATTTTTAATAGCCCTTCAACAAGTTTTTGCTCAGCCTGCTTATCCACGTAAGTGACAAAATTGTGCAATCCCTTTACCTCAATATCGCCTGTCCGGATATTTTTTTCTTCTTTCTGAATAAAATTTCCTGTATCAATAGTTAATTCTTCAACCTCTTTATATATTTTCTCTAAATCCAACATGAAATTATATTGTTACTTTTGTTTACTTTTAAATTATCTAATTTACCAATGAACCAATTAGCAAAAGTAATATTAAAATCAGGAAAAGAAAGGTCTCTTGACAGATTTCATCCCTGGCTGTTTTCAGGAGCTATAAAGAATATTGAAGGAGAGGTGCAGGAAGGTGATGTAGTTGAAATATGCAATAATAAAGGCGAATATATTGCAACTGGTCATTACCAGATTGGCAGCATTACTGTCCGCATATTTTCATTCAGAAAGGGTCTTCCTGATAAGGAATTCTGGAAAAGCAAGTTTATGAATGCTTATAATGTTCGGAAAAGGTTAAATTTTACTGATAATCCAAACACAAATGTGTATCGTCTAATTAATGGCGAGGGTGACGGTTTTCCCGGAATGATTATTGATTATTACAATGGCACAATTGTTTTCCAGGCACATTCTATAGGAATGTATTTGCTGAGAGAGATGTTTGCTGAAATACTGAAAGATATTTATAAAGAAAAGCTGATATCTGTTTTTGACAAAAGCGAGGAAACCCTACCCCGGAAAGCAGATATAAAGCCAGTTAACGGGTATTTATTCGGCAAGCAGTCAGAAAACATGATTAAGGAGAATGGCTTAAATTATTACATAGACATTGCAGCCGGACAGAAGACAGGTTTCTACATTGACCAGCGTGATAACAGACAATTGCTGGGCACTTACTCAAAGGATCGTTTTGTGCTGAATGCCTTTTCATATACAGGTGGCTTTTCATTGGCTGCCTTAAAAGGCGGTGCAAAGCTGGTGCATAGTGTTGACAGCTCGCAGAAAGCAATTGACATACTTAACAGGAACATTGAGCTTAATTTCAGAGATGTCTTCCCTCATCAGTCTTTTGTATCCGAAGTATTCAGCTTTCTACAGGATATTGAGGATAAATATGACCTTATAATATTAGACCCGCCTGCTTTCGGCAAACATGTGAATGTGCTTGACAATGCATTGAAAGGTTACCGCAATCTTAATAAACAGGCAATTGAAAAGATAAAACCCGGGGGAATACTCTTTACTTTCTCATGCTCACAGATAGTATCAAGAGATGATTTTCGAAAGACTATATTTTCTGCTGCAGCTATAGCAAGAAGGCCTGTCAGAATCCTGCATCAGCTATCACAACCCGCAGACCATCCTATTGACATATACCATCCTGAAGGAGAATACCTCAAAGGATTAGTTCTGGAAGTTGGAAGATAAACGTTTGAATCAAAGACTAAGAAGCGAATAAAAGTACTTGAAAGTAGTAAAAAACAATAAAGTTACTTCCAGTCACTATATTGAAAGATTTTTATTAATTATTTTATTTGAAACAGAACAAAATAAAAAATCCATCCTAAAAAGTCAGGATGGATTTTAAAATTCTATAAGATTTTGCAGCAAGTTTTTCTCCCTACTTCCTACTTTTTATCATCTTTCACTTCTTCGTAGTCAACATCAGTGACATTCGGGTCTTTGGGTTGTTCGCTACCGCTTGATTGCTGACCGGAGGATGCGCCTCCATCACCACCGGGCTGAGGACCAGCCCCCTGAGTGTTCTTATACATTTCTTCGCTTGCTGTCTGCCATTCTTTATTGAGTTTTTCTGTAGCAGCATCAATAGCAGGTGTATTCTTGCCGGCATAAGCAGCCTTTAGTTCATCAAGAGCTTTCTTAATATTTTCCTTTTTATCTTCAGGAACCTTATCACCGAATTCCTTGAGTTGTTTTTCTGTTTGGAAAATTAATGAATCAGCGTGATTCAGCTTATCAATTTCTTCTTTGGCTTTTTTGTCAGTCTCAGCATTAGCAGTAGCTTCATCCCTCATACGTTTAATCTCCTGGTCAGTCAGACCTGAAGAAGCTTCAATCCTTATATTCTGGCTTTTGCTTGTTGCTTTATCCTTAGCTGATACATTAATAATACCGTTTGCGTCAATGTCAAAAGTAACTTCGATTTGAGGAATACCTCTTGGTGCAGGTGGCAAACCATCGAGATGGAATTTGCCTATAGTCCTGTTATCTTTTGCCATTGCACGTTCTCCCTGCAATACATGTATTTCAACAGAAGGCTGGTTATCAGAAGCAGTTGAGAATGTTTCTGATTTCCTTGTTGGTATTGTTGTATTAGCATCTATTAATTTTGTCATAACTCCGCCAAGTGTTTCAATACCTAAAGAAAGAGGAGTAACATCAAGTAATAAAACATCCTTAACTTCTCCTGTCAAAACACCACCCTGTATAGCTGCGCCAATTGCCACAACCTCATCAGGATTTACTCCCTTGGAAGGAACTCTGCCGAAGAAATCTTCAACAATTTTCTGTACCATAGGAATACGTGTTGAACCACCAACAAGAATAACCTCATTTATATCAGATGGCTGTAATCCTGCATCCTGTAAAGCTTTTTTACAAGGGTCAATAGTTGAGTGAACAAGCTTGTCGATTAACTGCTCAAACTTTGCCTTAGTGAGGGTTTTAACAAGATGTTTGGGTATACCGTCAACTGGCATAATATAAGGCAGGTTTATCTCTGTCTGTGTAGAGTTTGATAGCTCAATCTTAGCTTTTTCAGAAGCTTCTTTAAGACGTTGCAATGCCATTGGGTCTTTACGGAGGTCAATATTATTTTCTTTAATAAATTCCTCTGCAAGCCAGTTCATGATAAGC
>CAZMDE010000090.1:0-8623 GCA_964564355.1 uncultured Bacteroidales bacterium
AGTTTTGTCTAACAACGGTATAGTCGGAATAGTAAAAGGAGTCTCTGAAAACTTCTGTTCTGTTATTTCTTTATTACACAGCAAAAGTAAAGTTAGTGCAAAAATTAAAAAAAACAATTACGTTGGTTCTGTTGTATGGGAAGGACTGGATTACGAGATGGGAATTCTTAAAGACATACCAACACATGTTAAGCTTATAAAGGGAGATACAATTATAACCAGTGGTTATTCAAATATATTCCCTGAAGGTGTTCCTATTGGAACCATTTCATATTATAAAAAAGATGAAGGGGAAAACTTCTATACTATATATATAAAATTTACAACAGATTATAGCAGGCTTAACTATGTACATATAGTTAAATACCTCCTGAAAAAAGAACAGGAAAAGCTGGAACAAACTACTCAAAATGACTGAAATTATAATTAAAAATATATTACGCTTCTTTGGGCTGGTTCTGTTACAGGTGCTGATTCTTAATAACATTCAGTTAAGCGGATATATAAATCCGTATTTGTATGTTTTGTTTATTCTGTTACTTCCATTTACCACTCCAAACTGGCTAATAATAATACTCTCATTTGTTCTAGGGTTTACTATTGACTCCTTTTCTGATACAATGGGTTTGCATTCCGCTGCATGTGTGTTAATGGGATTTTGCAGACCTTCAATAATTAAAATGGGGTTCACAAAAAATGAATATGATATGAGCAACAAACCAATTATTAAAGATTTGGGATTGAGCTGGTTTTTCTCATACTCTCTGATGCTCGTGTCAATTCATCATATCCTGCTCTTCTATCTTGAAGTATTTAACTTCCGTGAATTCTGGTCAACTTTATTAAGAACTTTTAGTAGCATTATATTCACTATGCTGCTGATAATAATGAGTCAATATATATTTTACAAGAAAAAGTAAGACCATTTCTTATCACAAAAGAGTCCAATTAAAATTGACGAAATGCCTATAGAGTAGCTGTTATAGTACAAGGCACTTGTTCCGATTTATCGGAATTGGACTATTACAGATACCGTATCGGTATAAGACCGGAGCACAATTTTGCATTTTGAAATAGCTTAAAAAATAAAGGTTTCACTTTTTAAAAGTGAAACCTTTATATGATTTAAATTTATAAAAGTTGCTTGGATGTCCCTTATTTCTTAGCTTCAGGCATTAATACAACTCTTACATAATGATTTCCTGTAAGATATTTCTGAGATTCTTTCTTAATATCTTCAATTGTAACACTATTTACAATCTTTTGATATTCTTCCAGGGTGTTCAGCTTAATGTCCATATAATAAAGGTTTTCAAGCTTACTTAACCAGAAATTATTTTTCTTAATATTAACCTCTCTGTCGCGGTTCATTGTTTCTTTAACTTTTTCAAGCTCTTCTTTTGTAGGTCCATCTTTCTGAAATTTCGCTATTTGCTTGAATACTGTTTTAGAAAGCATCTTAACATTTTTAGGAGAGCAGCCCCAGGCAAATGTAATAGTATATTTAGGTTCAGGATATAATTCGTTCGATCCGCTGGCTTGTAAGCCATAAACCCCGCTTTTATCTTCACGCATTATATTACGTAGTCTGATAGACAAAGCATCCATCATAATCTGATAATTAATCAAATTCTTATAATTCCATTCAAATTTATCCATCATCATGATTGTTACATTACTTTTCTGTTCAACTCCTTTGTAAATTGTAACATCTGTAATCCCTTCGGGAAACTTAGGTTCTACATTTTTCCATGTTTCTTTGCGATTTACTGAAGGTAAGCCTCCCAAATATGTTTCTAACATTGGGGTTATTTCATTTATTTTAAAATTACCAATAATGAAGAAGGTAAAATCACTTGCATCAGAAAACCTGTCTTTGTACATACTATATATAAGATCAAGATTAATTTCATCAATCTGCTTCATTGTTGGTATAGAAATTGTACGCGGATTGTTTTTTGTAATAATCTTATTCAATGTATCTCTATAAACAATTTGCGGACTTGAGCTTATAAACTTAATCTGATTTTTTACTTTTGATATAAAAGCTTTAAAAGTAGTTGTATCTTTTCTTGGTTCCTTGAAGTAAAGGTAAGTTAGCTGAAGGAGTGTTTCAAAATCTTTTGGTGCAGCACTTCCGCTGAAACCTTCTCGTAAATCATCAATATATGGAGATACCTGCACAACTTTTCCTGAAAGCTTCTTTTTCAGTTCAGTATCATCAAACTTACTTATTCCGCTTTGGTCAATAATAGTTGACGCAAACATAGCAGACATAATGTCTTTATCAGGATATAAAGAAGTTCCGCCCGGACTGTATGCTGAAAATAATATCTCATCATTTTTAAAGTCTGTTGGCTTCAGTATAACCTTAACATTATTAGCAAAAGTAAGTTCTGTATAGCCAAAATCTTTGTTTTCCTTTGATGAAACTACTTTTGTGCCGGCAGGTATGCTTTCAACTAACGGACTGCTTGAAACTTTATCAACATAAGCTGCTACAAAATTTGTCTTGCTTGCTTTTATAACTTTCAGTATATCGGCTTCAGTAGGAATTTTTAATCCCTCTTTTTCAGGTGAAGTTACTACTACACAAAGATTATCATCTGTAATAGTCCCTTTTGAAAGTTGATTTATTTCATCCAGTTTCATTCCGGGAACAAATGCCTGTGCATACTTCAATTCATTCTTAATACCCGGAATCGGTTCTCCATTTAAAAAATTTCCTACAAATTCCCTTACAAAACTGCTTGATTCGGTTTTATCAACCTCCTTTGCATATGTCTCATACATGCTTAGCATATCTGCCTTTGCTCTTTCAAGTTCAGTTTCTGTAAACCCAAAACGACGAACTTTTTCATTCTCTGCAAGCAGTACTTCCAGGCTTTTCTCTATCTGATTTTCTTTTGCACCTGCGCCTAAAACATAAGCATCCTTGCTGCGGGCAAGAAAATCACCATAATTTGAATATGCATACAAGAAAGGAGCTTCTGGCTTATTGGTCAATTCTTCAAAGCGATTGTTCAGCATGCTTGTAAATAAGTTGTAAAGCATATATCTTCTGTAATCACCTATGAGTTTTTGTTCTTTTTTAATATGTTTGTAGAATATCTGAATATTTGCATTTGTTGCTTCTTTATCAGATGTTATTGCTATCAGAGGTTCTTTATTATCAGGTATATCAAAATCAACTGACTTCCTTTCATTTTCAGGATTCTTCATCTTTGCAAAATGTTCCTTTACCTTCTGTTCTGCTACATTGACATCAATATCTCCAACTACTATTACTGCCATCAGATCCGGTCTGTACCAGTCACGATAAAAATTCCTTAATGTCTCATGCTTGAAATTCTTAATTACATCAATTTTACCTATTGGCATCCTTTCAGCATAACGGGAGCCTTTCAATAAAACAGGAAAATACTTTTTCATCATCCTGTCCTGGGCACCAAGTCCAAGACGCCATTCTTCTGTTATTACTCCTCGTTCCTTATCTATTTCTTTATCCTCTAAAGCAAGACCCTGAGCCCAGTCCTCAAGAACAAGAAAACCTTTATCTACAAGTTCAGGCTTGTCTGTCGGAACCTGCAGTTTGTAAACTGTTTCATTGAAAGCTGTATGTGCATTCAGTTCAGCACCGAATTTAACACCCATTTTTTCGAGAAAATCAATCAGGTCATTCTTCTTAAAATTCTTTGTACCATTAAAAGCCATATGCTCAGTGAAATGTGCAAGTCCTTGCTGATCATCATTCTCAGCTGTGGAACCTGCTTTAAGAGCTAACCATAAAAAAACCCTTTTCTCAGGTTTATGATTGTTGCGTATGTAATATACAAGCCCATTGTCAAGCTTACCAATCTTTAGATTCGGATCGGAATCTAATATTGCTTTGGGATCAACTGTCTGTGCCTGTAAATAACTACTAACTACAAACGCGACTACTAACAAAAACATTAATCGAAGTAATTTCATAAAATTATAATTTAAAGATTTAGAAATTAGAAAAGAGCAAAATTAAATATTATTCAATATACTCTATTTTTATTTTATTGGTAATATATATAACATGTATATCCTTCGGTGAATTACACTATTCATTCGCTAAAACTGAACCAATGAATAATAATTAAACCTCGCAGGTTTTAAAAACCTGCGAGGTTTCTCTAATGAACTAATGAACCAATGAACCAATTAAATGTCCCTTATATTTATTGCAAAAAGAAATTGCAATAAATATTTTGAAGAAAGATCAGGGCTGTAAATAGCTCTTACACCTAAATCAAAAGGGGCAACAAACCTTAGTATTTGCATATCACTTCTGAGTTCAACACCTGCTGATCTATATAGATGTACGTTTGTTGAGCTTGCTGAACTAAGATTGTTAGTTGCATAATCATAAAAAACACCTCCCTTCAGACGTTTGAAATATGCAATTGAACCAAGACTCCAGTCCGGATAGAACAAAGGTAATCTGTATGCAAATGAAAGCATATATAGTCTTTCATCATAAATATCACTGTAGCTGTATGGTAAGCGGATTGATGTGCTGAAGTCATTATAACCGATATTCTTATACTGATAAGCACCGTATACACTGAAGCTATGATGACTTACCAAGCCCGGAAAGTAAAGGGTAGCTGCATACGAAAATATAGAGCTTATATCTTTTGTATCATAAGGCTGATTAAAAGGATTATGTGCATAATTTACATCTATAACCTGTCCCCATTTGGGGTAAAGGTCTCTTGCCGATGTTTTTAATAAATTATAAGCAAATAACTTATAATAAAGTGATGGTATTGAAATACGATCATATAAATAATACAAATTATCTGAAATTTTATGTCTGAAATAAACATCTTTAGTCCTGAGTGATTTAAGAGAGTAATCAAATCCTATGACAGGCTGTATAAACTGATAATATTTACCTGTTGTAAAGCTTAAAGGTAAGTTAACATTTGCTATAATATCAGTCTGAATATAATTATACTTGAAATTATTTGCAGTAAAACCGTCCCTTTGTCCAACTTCATAACGCAAATTAAAAACAGGATAAAATCCGGCATAGCTAATATCTGCAAAGTATTTCCCATGTTTCTCGTTTATATTGTAAAAATACCCAACAGAAGTAATAGCTGTACTGAGCAAATTCTGTGATAAAAGAGATACACCTGGTTTAATATCAATATTATTTATATCAAGATATGCAGGAGCCCAGCTGTGAATATTAAAAAGATTAAGGATTTTATTATATTTTTTTGAAGTAAAAGTTATTTGCTTGCTTGTATCATTATCAAGATTGCCTGTCTCCTGTTTCAGCAAATCCTTATATAATTTAATTGAGTTATCATTTATGTTTTCAAGCGGAACCCAGCTTTCAGGATTGTAATCCATTTCAACAATATCATAACCATTGGCTGAATAATCCGAATAAATCAAATGTTTCACATTTCCCGAATGTGAAACATTTATATCCAAATTATATGCCCCAAACTTTGAATTTGTGACTCGAAAAATCTTTCTTTCCATTCTCAATTCTCCAGTTGTATCAAGCGCATAAATGTTATCTATTCCCGAATAAGGTGCATTATAAAAAATGTATTTACCATACGCTTTAGGATTAGAAATATCAAAGGAAGAAACTGGTATCAGATTCCTGCTTTTCCCTGATTGATAATTTATCATATCAATCCTTTTTCCTTTATTATTCAATATTACAGTTATTAGATTTTTACTGTCAGGTGTCCAGTTTGGAGTTATATAAAAATCTTTATCTGATGAAATAATCGTTTTAGTTTCTTTACCTGTTTTGATGTCAACTAAAACCAGGGAATACAAATTATCTTCCGTAACCTTTGAAACCACCAGCTTTGTAGCGTCAGGGCTGATAGCTGGTGCAAAATAACGGGTCTTTCTGGTAATTTGTTTTGCCTTCCCTTTTTCTATATTGAATATTTTAATTACTGAATAGCTTCTGTAATTCCAGCGTTTATCTACTATTTTTTCAGTCCATACTATCAGACCCTTACCCATTGTAATATTATCCGCAGTAAGCGAACCCGGCTTATTGCTTTTAAATGAATTTCCGAATTGCGATACAAACTTTATGTTATCTGTTGAATACAGACCGGGTGTATAAATTATTTTCTCTTTTCCGGTCCTTTTATTAATTGCTACGAACCTGTTAATATCGTCAATTCCCGAGCGCTCAGCGAAGATTATGCTGTCATTGATGTAAGCTGGATATTTGTATCTGCGGTATTCATTTTTTGTGTTATTTGTTATATTTTTAAAATTTGTTAATTGTTCATTGTTAATTGTTGATTCATATTGTTTTGTCCATAAGCTGTCAAGAGCGCTTAATGTCTTTTCATACAGCTTAACCTTACCCATTCCTGTGCTTTGCTTCAAACCTTTATTAAAAGGCGTGATAATAAATGGTTTCTTTGCAACTATATCAAGTGTTTTTTCCCATACATCAGGTCCATAAACTTTTCTTGTATATGCCACAAGCTGATAACCGATTTGATATATATCAGGAATGTAATTTTTATATGAACCGAATATAGCTTTGTCAAAAGAATATTTCCTTTTATTGAGTACTTGAGCTCTTAGCTCCATCTCAAATGAGGGTAATCTTCCCCTTCCGGAATTGCTGCATGTTGTTTCAATAGCAACTGCATCTCCTTCCATAAACCATGTAGGTTCAAATAAACCAAGAGTTATTCCGGTGCCCTGCTCTCCTAAAAAATAAGACAACCACTTTGTAAACCCCTGGTTTAGCTTGCTCATCTGAACATAATGACGATACTCATGTATGCTTAGCTGCTTTAACCATTCCTGTGGATAAGAGGATTGTGATGGGCAGGTGTAAAACTCTATCCTCCGGGGTGCCCACATTGTAAACCCGTTCGGCTCAATTGTTTGATTATGCAGGATTATTGGACAGGGTTTTGGGTCGAATGTCATGGTTTTTCGGTCATAATTAAACACCTTTTCCATATCATTTGCTATCCCTTGTGCTTTGAGTTCGAAATTTTCCGGGTAAATAATTTTAAAATGTCCGGTCTTTATGTACTTCCATCTGATGCTTGCAGGGTCCTGCCCTACTACATAATATTGTGAATATGCAGTATAATATAATGCAGTCAATAGCAAAATAGAAAAACCTCTAAAACAATAATTCTTCAATCTCATTAAATATTGGAATATAAAAGATAAGTCAATTTAAATGAAATGCAAAATTATAACTATTAAATTAAGAATAAGGCTATAAAAAAACTTAATAATTTAATATATTTCGATATAAATAATTTAACTAATTTTGCTCTTGTTCAATGTTGAATCCTATTCCTTAAAAACAAACACTGCATTAATAATAAAAAACACATAACTATCAAACCTATGAAACATCTGTCAATCTTTATAATTGTTAATTTATTATCAATAAATTTTATTTTTTCACAGGGAGCTGCCATCAACACAACCCAAACTCCGGCAGACAGCTCGGCTATGCTTGATATATCAGCAAATAATAAAGGTATTTTGATACCACGTATGTCAACAGCCAACCGTCCTTCTAATCCTGTTGAATCTCTGCTGATTTACAATACCGATACGCAGTGTTTTGAGGCTTATAATGCCATTACATCTCAATGGGAAAACATAGCCTGCTTAAAAACTTGCATTCCTCCGGAAACTCCTGAAGCAGCTACTCATGTTTTTTCTCGTACCCAGATTATCTGGAACTGGAAACCTGTCTCTGGTGCATCTGGTTATAAATGGAATACAACTAATGATTACAGCACAGCAAAAAACATTAACTCAATTACAACTTATACTCAAACAGGTCTTTCATGCTGTACTTATTACACATTATATGTATGGGCATACGACAACTGCGGAAGTTCTATTCCGGCTATATTAACACAAATAACTTCTCCCTGTGATTTTGTCTGTGGCAACACTTACACAGATTCAAGGGATAGTAAAACTTATAATACAGTCCTGGTAGGAACCCAATGCTGGATGAAAGAAAACATGAATATCGGTACATTTGTTGAAAGCACTTACATACCCGCAAACATTCATTCAGATGTTTCAAATAATGGTATAATTGAAAAATATTGCTTTAATAATGACATAAACTACTGTAATATATATGGCGGATTATATGATTGGGATGAAATGATGCAATACGTAAAAAATGAAGGAGCTCAGGGAATTTGTCCGGTTTGCTGGCATATACCAAGCAATGAAGAATGGAAGCAGCTTGAGATGTATTTAGGAATGAGCCGGAATGAAGCAAATAAAATTGGTGTTCGTGGCACTAACGAAGGGGGAAAATTGAAAGAAGCCGGTTTTTCACATTGGAGCAACCCGAATACTGGTGCAACTAACAGCTCTGGTTTTACTGCTCTGCCGGGAGACAACCGCTCTGGATACGGTAATTTCGACTCCAATGTCGGTAACCAGGGACATTTTTGGACAAGTTCCTCAGATGGTAATGATAATGCATGGGGGCGTTTACTCTACTTTTACGACAGCGCCATTTACAACTATAACACATATCCCCGTCCGGATGGTTTTTCTGTACGCTGTGTTAAAGATTAAATAAAAATAA
>CAZMDE010000091.1:0-8621 GCA_964564355.1 uncultured Bacteroidales bacterium
TGGTAATTTGGTAATTTATTCACTAAACAATTATTTTAAAGGTGTTCATGAGCTCACTTCGTTCGGTTGATAATTTAATTTACTAAATCTTCGAGTTCGACGAGTATTGCGTTGCCGTCGACCATTTGATTGAGAGCAACATGTATCTTTGTTATAAGAGCATCATGAGCTGCTAAAATATTATTTTCCATTTTCATTGCATCAATGATGAGGACAATGTCGCCTTTGCTGACTTTATCGCCTTCTTTATAATTAAGTTTAAAAACCCTTCCCGGCAAAGGAGACAGAAGCTTATGCACACCGCCTGCATTCTTATGCAATTTATCCTCAACAGGGGTTTGTTTGTCAAGGTCGAGGAAATCGGCTCTTGACATAAGGAAATCTTCTCCATTGATCAGAACCTTGTATTTATTATCATCAGCATCGGAAATCTTCGCAAATATCTTCTTGCTGCCAAAAGCAATGTCAATCTCGCCTTTATCAATAAATTCAATCTTTGCAGAGATGCTCTGTTCATTTACAGTAAATACATATGTATTATCCCTGTTCTTACTGAATGTTAATTCATAGTCCTTATCATTATAATTAACTGTCAGCTTATTGATGGTTCTCCAGTAGCCTATAGCTTTCCAGACGTTGTGAGTTGGGACTAAAGAGTAGGGAGCATGGAAGTGCACGTCTGTATTGAGGGTATAGAGAGCATAGGCAATCATAGCCTCCTCAGTAGTTACCTTCTCTTTAGAATATGAGCTTCTATTAGGAGCCTGCTTTTCTTTCATATCATCAGATGATTTAGTTGTTGGTTTATTATTGGATGACTGTGATTTGGCTTTAGCAATTTCTTCTTCAAACCTCTGTTTGGCAATGCCTGATTTATAGTCCCTGTACTGTGTTTCGTGCATTGCAAATTCAAACAGTTCCTCATCGTCCCTGCCTAAATCCCAGTTGTTTTCAATCATTTCTTTACTGTATTTGTCAAGAGCATCAGGATAAGCATCCTGCGGAACACCTGTATAGAAAGTCTTTTTCTGCTTCTTTGCAAGCTCAAGAATTTCCGGAGCCAGCTTGCCGGGCAGAACACCGGATTTACCCAGAATCATATCCCAGGTGTTGTTATCCATCATTGAATATCTTTCCAAGCCTTTGACAAGCTGAAGGACATTCAGCAGAGCCACGTTCTTGACATACTGACTGAAGGGAGTCACAAGAGGCGGATAGCCCAGTTTGGGCCATATATATTCAACTTCGTCAAAGAGCTTAACCATCAGGTCATCCTCATTCAACTCGGTTTTTCCCTGTGATTTCAAAGTAGAGTTTATGACATCATGAACGCCTTTGAGATCAGCCATAAGGCTTCCCATCATGCCGCCAGGAAGACCGGAACGGATAAACATTGAAGACAGATACCTGTTCTTGGGGTCAATGAAATAACCGAGGAAGTCGTCAATGAAAGACTGAGTCAAAGCCCTTGCTTCCATATAAGCGTGCATATTGATATCAGGAACATCAAAGCCATCGTCCTTGAGCATTTCCTGTATGGTAATCACATCAGGATGAACCATACCCCAGGAGAGAGGCTCCATAGCCACATCAAGATAATCTGCTCCAGCCCTTGCCACTTCAAGCATAGAAGCAACAGAGAAGCCGGGACCTGAATGCCCGTGATACTGAACTATGATTTTCGGATACTTCTTTTTTATAGCTTTGACAAGCTTTCCGAGAGTAGCCGGACGACCAATGCCTGCCATATCTTTTAAGCAGATCTCATCAGTGCCGTATTCAACTGCCTTATCAACGATCTTCATGAAATACTCAACAGTATGCACCTCGGAATGAGTTATGCTGAGAGCAGCCTGCGATATCATACCTGCTTCCTTTGCGTATTTAACTGATAATTCAAGATTCCTATGGTCATTAAGCCCGCAGAAAGAACGTGCAATATCAACACCCTGAGCTTTCTTCACCTTATACATTAACTTGCGGACATCAGCAGGAACAGGGAACATACGAATTCCATTCAAAGCGCGCTCAAGCATGTGGGTTTGGATGCCAGCATCATTGAAAGGTTTAGTCCATTCTCTCACAGCAATATTAGGATTCTCACCATATAAAAGATTCACCTGTTCAAAAGCTCCGCCATTTGTTTCAATTCTTGAAAAACAACCCATGTCAATAATGACTGGAGCAATCTTTACAAGCTGGTCGACACGCGGCACGTATTTACCTGACGATTGCCACATGTCTCTGTATATAAGACTAAATTTTATCTGTTTCTTCATTAAATTTAGTTATTAGTTCGTAGTTGATAGTTTAAAGAGTAAATCATTTTACCCAGTTGGGTTTGCGTTTTTCGAGGAAGGAAGCCATTCCCTCCTGCCCTTCTTTAGATGCTCTCAGCTCTGCAATCAGCCTTGCTGTATATTCAATAGATTCCTCAAAAGTTAGCTTGTTTGTTATGTTATATATAAGATTCTTGCAGGCAGCCATTGCATCAGGACCGCTTGTCATAAGAGATTCAATCATAGTATTGACATAAGCTTCCAGCTCTTCAGCAGGCAAAGATTTATTTACCAGCCTGTACCATTCAGCTTCCTTGCCGGTAAACCTTCTGCCTGTTATCATCAGATCTCTTGAGCCAAATTCGCCAATACGCTTTGTGACATAAGGAGAAATTGTTGCGGGAGCAATACCTAATTTAACTTCGCTAAAAGCAAATTTAGTATCATCAGCGCAATAAACAAAATCGCAGGCAGCAAGCAAGCCATTCGCTCCGCCAATAGCAGCACCCTGCACCACAGCAATAGTAGGCTTTTTACAGGTATAAATTGTGTTGAAGCATTTTGCTAATTTCAGGCTGTCCTCATAATTTTCTTCAAAGCCGAAGGTAGCAATACCTTTCATATAATTCAGGTCAGCACCTGCACAAAAGGATTTCCCTTTGCCTCTTAAAACTATTATCCTGCAGTCATTTTCATTACTGAGAGCTTCATAGCATTCTATTATCTCCAGTATCATCTGCTGATTCAAAGCATTATGAACATCGGGTCTGTTCATCCAAACTGTCGCAACGTTGTTGCTCAGTTCCAAGTTTAAAGTTTCAAGGTTTAAGTTTTTCATACAAAAAGATTATCAGATTTCATTATCCATTATCCATTATCCATTATCAATTACATTCTATATACTCCATCCTGCTTTTCAGCATACTTTTCGTTCAATGACATAGATATTCCCATACCAACAACATAACGAGTATCAACAGGGTCAACTATGCCGTCGTCCCAAAGCCTTGCGGTGCTGTAATAAGCAGAGCCTTCGAAATCATATTTATCAATAATGCTCTTTCTCATCTTTTCGACTTCTTCTTCCGGCATTTCTTTGCCTTCTAACCTATACTGGTCCTGCTTAACAGTAATAAGAACAGTGGCAGCCTGCATACCGCCCATAACAGAGATTTTGGCATTAGGCCACATGAATAACAATCTCGGACTGTAAGCTCTACCAGCCATTCCATAGTTACCCGCACCAAAAGAGCCGCCGAAAATAACAGTAAATTTAGGGACATTTGCATTAGCAACTGCATGAACTAATTTAGCTCCGTCCTTTGCTATTCCTTTTCTTTCATATTCTTTACCAACAATAAATCCTGTTATATTCTGCAAAAAGAGCAAAGGAATTTTTCTTGTTGTGCAAAGCTCAATGAAGTGAGTGCCTTTGAGAGCAGATTCAGAAAACAGCACACCATTATTAGCGAGAATGCCAACCGGATAGCCCATAATCCTTGCAAATCCGGTAACAAGAGTAGAGCCGTAGTTTTCTTTAAATTCGTGGAACTTGCTTCCATCAACCATTCTCATGATTATTTCACGCGGGTCAACCATCTTGCGGAAATCAATAGGCGCAATTCCATAAAGTTCCTCAGGGTCATAAAATGGCTCTTCTATTGGGGCAATATCAATAAGTTGCTTGCCTTTCTTATCCATTGATTCGAAGATATTTCTGCAAATCTGTATAGCGTGCAGATCATTGTCAGCAATATGGTCAGCAACGCCTGATATAGAAGTATGCACCTCCGCTCCGCCCAGTTCTTCAGGTGTGACTATCTCTCCCGTAGCACCTTTTACCAAAGGAGGACCGCCAAGGAATATTGTTCCCTGCTCCCTTATGATAATAGTCTCATCGCTCATTGCAGGTACATATGCTCCACCGGCAGTGCATGAACCCATAACAATTGCTATCTGGGGAACTCCCATTGCTGACAGCCTCGCCTGGTTATAGAAGAACCTTCCGAAATGGTCTTTGTCAGGGAAAACCCTGTCCTGCTCAGGCAGGAAAGCTCCTCCGGAGTCAACCAGGTAAACACAGGGAAGCTTATTCTCCATAGCTATTTCCTGTGCACGAAGGTGTTTCTTAATAGTGTATTGCATATAAGTACCGCCTTTGACAGTAGCATCATTTGCAATCATGACTGTTTCCCTACCATGTATAAGACCGATACCCGTAACAATTCCTGCTGAAGGGAACTCGTTTTTATACAGGTCATAAGCTGCCATAGGCGACAGTTCAAGAAAAGGAGTGTTAGGGTCTACGAGCAGGTCAATTCTTTCCCTTGCCAACAGTTTGCCTCTTTCCTTATGCTTTGCAATAGCGCCAGGTGAGCCTCCTTTTCTGACATCACCAAGGGTCTTTTTATATTTATTAAGTATTTCCAGAAAAGCTTCCCTGTTTTTAAGGAACTCTTCGGACTTTACATTGATCTTTGTCTCTAATCTGTACATTAAATTGTCTTTATAAAGTTGATAAGTAAATAGTTGACTGTAATTCAGCAATAAACACAGTTAAATAATAAACAGCATTTAAAGTTGCTAAAATATCAAATTTTTTTAAAACAAAACTATTTATTAGTTATCAGATTATCAGATTTATCAGATTGTCAGATAATCAGTCCACAGATAGTGATAAGCTAAAAGAAAGATTCATCGCTTTGCTCAGAATAACAAAAGCAATTGGTCTAAATAAGAGTTGAGATGAGGTCTGCTGCTTCCCGAAGCTTTATGACCGAATAAACCTTTAAACCGGAATCGTCAATTATTTTTTTCGCTTCCACAGCATTTGTACCCTGAAGGCGGATAATAATTGGTATATTTATTTTCATAAGATTTTTATAAGCTTCGATAATACCTTCGGCAACCCTGTCGCAACGTACAATGCCTCCGAAAATATTGACAAATATAATTTTCACATTTGAGTCTTTCAGGATAATTTTAAAAGCCTCCTCCACCCTTTTGGCATTCGCAGAACCTCCAACATCAAGGAAATTGGCAGGCTCACCACCGGATAACTTAATTATATCCATAGTAGCCATAGCAAGACCTGCACCATTGACCATGCAACCAACATTACCATTTAGTTTTATAAAATTAAGTCCGAACTTACCGGCTTCGACATCCATAGGTTCTTCTTCATTAATATCGCGCATTTCAAATATCTCGGGATGGCGAAAGAGGGCATTATTGTCAATAGTTACCTTTGCATCAACTGCAAGTATCCTGTTGTCGGATGTTTTAATAAAGGGATTTATTTCAATCAATGAAGCATCGTTTTCAAAGTAGGCTTTGTACAAGGCAGGAATAAACTTTGTCATTTCCTTGAAAGCATCGCCAGACAAGCCGAGGTTGAAAGCTATCTTACGGCATTGGAATTCCTGTATACCAACAGCAGGATTTATTTCCTCATGAAAAATAAGCTCAGGAGTTTCTTCGGAAACCTGCTCTATATCCATACCACCTCTCGGAGAATAAACGACCATATTATGTTTTGTCTGCCTGTTTAGCAGAATGCTCATATAAAATTCGCGTATCTCAGATTCTCCGGGATAATAAATATCTTCCTGCACCAGCACCATTCTCACTTTTTTACCTTCAGTCGAGGTTTGTGGAGTTACGAGGTTCATTCCAATAATATTTTCAGTATGCTTTTGCACATCATCCATATTTTTGGCAAGTTTCACTCCGCCGCCTTTACCTCTGCCACCGGCATGAATCTGGGCTTTGATGACAACCCAATTCCCATGCTTAGGATCCTGAATACTGTGTAATTGATTTGCAGCATTTAAAGCATCTTCAGGTGTAAAGGCAATTATTCCTTCAGGAATGTTAACCCCATATTTTTTAAGAATATGCTTAGCCTGGTATTCGTGGAGGTTCATATTAGTTATTAGTTATTCGTTAGTAGTTAAAATGTAATAAATTTATTAAGGTACTTTATTGCATAGATTAGAATTTAATTTTTATTACAAAGTTGCACAAAGATTTAAGCAAAGTTACGCAAAGGATTTATGAAGTACTATTTAATTGTTTAATTAAAATTCGTGGTCATCATTAATAAAATCAAGCATGTCAGAAGCATTTTTATTAAGGGAATCATATTCCAATACTTTCTTGAACTGCTCCTTTGCACAATCATATTTATGAGTATTCATATAAAGCCTGCCTAAATGATAATGGGCAGAAACATGAAAATCATTCCCATCAATAAGTTTTTTGAAGAAAGGAAGCGCCTGGTCGTATTTACCTGAAGCTTTCAGGGATATGCCCATATAATAATTAGCCATGGTTGTTTCCGGGCATAGCTCCAGCAACTTTCTGTAACACTGAATGCTTTTATCTTCTCTGCCCAGATGATAATAACTAAGCCCAAGCCATATATATGCCATTGGTATATATTTATCAGATTCAATCAGTTTATTGAATACCTCTACAGCTCTAATAAAATTTGTAGATCTGTATAAAGCAACACCCATCCTGTATAAAATAAAAACAGATTCAGGTTTAAGAGTTATCACCTTTTCATATATTTCTATACATTTATTAAGTTCTCCAAGGATATAATAATAGCTAGCAGATTCCATCATTAAAAAAACATCATCAGGATATTCCTTAGAATATTTTTCAAAAATGGCAATAGCCTTTTTCAGGTCACCCTCAGCAGCATGACTATATGCTTCCTGTAAGCGTTCATCAATAAACTGACTTTTCATGATTTTAGATTTAAGATTTATAATATTTTACTTTACTTTTGTATTAGACTGGACAAATTTAAGAATATTTTCATTTGTTGTAGTTTTTGGTCGAATAATAGGAGCCATAAGACCACGAGCGAGTATAGCCTGCGCACAGAAGCCAATAATTCGGGAAACACCAAATAACACAGTATAATAATCAAACTGCGTAACATTATATTTATAAAGAAGCGATCCGGAAATTGCATCTACATTTGGCCATGGATTTTTAATTTTCCCTCCGGAATGAGTTTGTAATATATCGGGAGCAATTTTAAAAACTTCATTTACAGTCATGAAAGTGGTATCATCTTTGCAATAGGTGTTACCAAAGTCCATACAAGAAATAAATCTCGGATCGATATTTCTGAGGACAGCGTGACCATATCCTGGTATAACTTTTCCTAAATCCAAAGTAGAAGTTAAATATTCCCTGATCTCCGGTTCTGTAGGCACACCTTTATATCTTTCCATCATAGTAAGGATATATTTTAAAGCTTCCTGATTTGCCAAACCATGTAAAGGACCGGCTAAACCATTTAAGCCAGCAGAAGTAGACAGGTAAAGATTGGATAGTGCAGAACTGACAACACGTGAAGTAAAAGCGCTGACATTACCACCTTCATGGTCACAATGAAGAACAAAAAATAGATTTATCAATTTGGCAAAAGACTTGTCAGGGTCGTCAACTTCAAGCATATTTGCGTAATTTTCTCCCCAGGTGAATTTAGGGTTATATTCAATATGATTATGCTTATAATACCTTATCTGGTAAATTCCTGCAGCCAGCTTTGGTAACATACCTAATAAATCTAAAGCATCATCAAAGGTTGCTTCCCAATAATCTCTCTTAAGCATGCCTTCGGAATATTTTGCTTTGAAATTGGAGCTTCCCTCAATCGCCATAAGAGCAATGCTGAGCATAGTCATAGGATGAGTAGTCTTAGGTAGATGGTGCAGAATATTCCAGACATAGTCAGGAACAACAGACCTTAAATAAAGTTCATCCTGTAATTCCTTTAATATTTCCGTATCCGGCATATCGCCTGTCAGTAGAAGGTAGAACGCTTCCTCCGGGAGCAAATCGGTAAGTTCGCTAATATGTCTATCGCGAATGTACAAACCTTTATCAGGGTCAACAAATGAAGTATTGCAAACGAGACTCATCACGCCTCTCATTCCTCCGTACATCTGTCCCACAGTGACATTCCCAATTACTTCGTCTTTGTATTTTTTCAAAATATCATTCTGAATAAAATCATTTTCCACCCTTATTGCTTCTCTGATTTTCTGTCTAAGATTTGCCATATTTAATAGTTATTAGTTATTAGTTGTTAGTTCGTAGTTGTTACTTGTTCATTGATTTTATTATTTCATATGCGGTAATATAAAATTTTCTAAATCCGTTATATACCTTTTCAACTGTAGCACCAAATACTCGTCTGGTCCAGTTCCATATCCTTCAATAAAAGGGATAATAGGATTGTCAGGCACATTAGATTTACCATTTAAAATATTTATTTTTACTGAAGACATAGTTTACGAGATAAAATAAATTAATTAT
>CAZMDE010000092.1:0-8594 GCA_964564355.1 uncultured Bacteroidales bacterium
CTTCTCCATGTTCTGCAAGAAGAACTACAGATTGTTTAAAATAAAAATCGTATAAAGCTGGCTCTGATATCAGCAATCTGCCTTGTAAAGGCTTTGTGTCTAATGGTTTCATTTTATTTTTCTCTTTGAGTTCTTTGCGTATTACTTTGTTTACTTTGCGGTTAAGTTTTTTTGTTTTTTATGTAACTTAGTTAATGATTTTATATTTACTTTTGACTACCAAAATTAACTATTTTTTATTAATACAAATTATAAAATTTGTTGTTGATAGTTATTAAATTGCTATGAACTTCGAACTACGAACTATTAACTAATTATAATGTCAAGGGAAAATAATAATATTAAATATTCTAAACTCAGAAATGAATATAATTATTTCACCTATGAAAATTACTGCTACCGGCAAAAAAATGATATTCTTGAAATAACTTACTCATTCAGCCTTGCTGATAAATATTATTTTAATCCAAAGCTAATTATACCTATTAGGGATTTCTTTGTCAGTGAAAATATGTCTGAAGCCAAACTTTCAAACTTAATTTTCCATATAGGAATGATTGAGCTTTTAAGTTACTGGAAAGCTGCTTGTCCGCCCAGAATCATTATTAAACCATTCCATCTTAATGACGAACAGGTTAATTGGTGGAAAAAATTATACTTCTACGGTCTTGGCGAATTCTTTTACCTCAACTCTATTGACGCTTCACAGGATGAATTTGTCGAAATAGAATCTGCTTCTGCAAACCTCGTAGAAAGACATGTCATATCTCCAAGATATGACATGTCTAAAGTGATAATACCAATTGGAGGAGGCAAAGATTCTATTGTTACTCTGAATTTATTAAAAGAATCAAATAAAAATTTTCGCTGTCTTGTTATCAATCCCCGCCAGGCTACTAATGAAACAATTGAAACTATTGGGTTAACCAACAATGACATTATAGAAATAAAGCGTACAATTGACCCTCAATTGCTTAAGCTCAATGATAAAGGCTTTCTTAACGGGCACACTCCCTTTTCTGCTTTGCTTGCATTTGTCAGCCTTCTTGCATCATCTATCACAGGTATAAATAATATCGCATTATCCAACGAATCCAGCGCCAACGAATCCACAATAATCAATTCAGAATTAATTACCAAATCGCCAAATTACCAAATCACCAAATTACCAAATCACCAGTATTCCAAATCCTTTGAATTCGAAAAAGACTTTCGTTCCTATGTCAGCAAATACATTTCAAAGGATATTAATTATTATAGCTTTCTCCGGCCTTTAAATGAACTTCAGATTGCCTCAATCTTTTCTTCCTATACACGTTTCCATAACGTATTTAAAAGCTGCAATGCGGGCAGTAAAACTGATACCTGGTGCTGCGAATGCCCTAAGTGCCTTTTTACTTATATCATTCTGTCACCATTTATTGCTCAGACAAAACTTGAAAACATCTTTGGTGAAAATTTATTGGACTCAGCTGATTTTCTTTATATTTTCAATCAGCTTATTGGTATTGAGAAGACCAAGCCATTTGATTGTATAGGAACTATTGACGAGGTTAATGCAGCCCTTTGCATGACAATCCTTGTCATTCTGAAGGAACTGAAGAACCCTAATGAATTACCATATCTTCTAAAATATTATATGAATTCTGAAAACTATAACAAATACAAGGATTCAGATAACTCAAAATTATTAACTGAAATCAATACCGAACATTTCCTTTCACCCGAATTACTAACACTAATCAAATCAAGAATAATAAACCAATGAACAAGTGAACTATACTTTGAGCAGGACACATTGCCCTGAAAGGGCAAAATATATCAGCACAGGGCAACGCCCTGTGTATAATGATAATACATAATTAAAGCCCTGAAAGGGCGTAATAATTTATAAAATAAAATGTATGATTTTATCCCGTTTTTATTAAAATTAACCAATGAAAGACTTTCTGACAAATCTGGTAAAAGACAAAAACATCCTCATTCTCGGCTTTGGCAGGGAAGGGCAATCATCTTACAAACTGCTCCGTAAGCACTTCCCTGATTTAAAGCTGACAATTGCTGATAGTTCCCCGTTAGGCGAAGCGTCCTCGCTTCGTCTTTCCGATAAAAACCTTAATTTCATTCTCGGAGAGGATTATCTTAAAAACCTGTCAGGATTTAATATGATAATTAAAACCCCCGGTATTCCTTTACATAAGCTCCCAAAAAACATACCTCCTGTATACATAACTTCTCAAACAGATTTTTTTCTCCATTTATTTTCAAAACAGATAATCGGAATTACTGGCACCAAAGGCAAAAGCACTACAGCCTCTCTGATTTATCATATTATCAAGTTACATACTTATGATGTAGTTCTTGTTGGGAATATTGGTATCCCGCCTTTCAGTCTTATTGATGAGATAGGGGAGAACACTAAAATAGTTTACGAATTATCATGTCACCAGTTAAATGATGTCACCGTATCACCCCACATATCAGTGCTTCTGAACATATACCGCGAGCATTTGGATTATTATAGGCACTTTGAAGAGTATCAGCTTGCAAAGTACAATATAACACGTTATCAGAAACCGGATGACTATTTCATTTACCATAAAGAAGATGAAAATACACGTATCTTAATAAACACTTTTCAGCAGAAAGTCAACTACTATCCTTATTCCCTGAATAATAAATCAGATAAAGGATGTTATATAGAAAACAATAAAATAATCTTCGCTTCTGAGAATCATAAGCACGAGGTCTACAACTTATCAAATGAAAGACACCTTATAGGTGAGCATAATATCTTAAACATAATGGCAGCAGTCAATGCCTGCAAGCTTCTTGAAATACCTGATGAAATAATTATAAAAGGCATTAATACTTTCAAAGGACTCAAGCACAGGCTCGAATATATAGGCGAAATAGATAATGTTCACTATTATAATGACTCAATTGCCACAATTCCCGAAGCAACAATAGAAGCTGTAAAAGCATTGAAAAATGTCAACACGCTTATACTTGGCGGTTTCGACAGAGGTCTCGATTATTCAGGTTTAATAAACTTTATATTAACTTCCTCAGTCCAAAACCTCATCTTCCTCGGTCCCGCCGGCGAAAGAATGTACAAACAGCTTAACGAACTAAAAACTACAAACTACGAACTACGAACTACAAACTACGAACTGCTTGTAAAAGACTTATCCGAAGCAGTATCCATCGCCAAAACAAAAACAGCTAAAGGCACAATTTGCCTTCTATCTCCCGCTGCAGCAAGTTATGATATGTTCAAAGACTTCGAAGACCGTGGCGACACATTCAGAAAATTAGTTTTAAATCAACCACATTTAGAATAAGCGTTAACGCTCAGTCATATTATAACTTTCGTCTTAAGTCTTCAATCGGATAATCATGAGTGTTGTCAGTCTGTTGTATTATAAAAACTAAAAAAATCTATTTGCTGATTATAAGCTTTCTTGTTGCAGTGCCTTTTCCGGTTTCAATCTGCAAAAAGTAAACACCTTCAACAATTCCTGAAGTGTTGATGCTTGCATTTGTTGAGTTAAGATCTTTCCTTAGAACAACCTGTCCTAACAAATTGCATATCCTTATATTTTTAATATTTTCGGTTGATGAAATATTTACAATATTCTTTGCAGGATTAGGATAAATACTGAAAGATACATTTTTAGAAAGTTCATTAACACCCACTCCTTTGCCATTAAAGGGTATAGCTAAACCTGTGAGTTGTACAGATTTTACTATCTGCCCTATTAATGTTGTTGAACCTGTTGATACATTAATAGTTCTTAGTTCTGCCTGTGCTGATGTTTTATTGTATGTTGACATATAACAAATGTTTGTGTAATTGTCGAACTTCATTCCCTGGTAATAATCAGTGTCAAACCCTATAGGTCCTATTCCTGTCCCTAAACCCGTATTTTTATCAATAGAATATAAATAGTCATTATTAATATTAATTGAATATAAATTCCCCATTGTATCGCAGGCAAGATTAACCAGTGTTCCGGTAATAGATTTTCCTATAAGTGTCGCTGCGCCTGTGTTTTCATTGATTTTATATAAAGACGAATTACTTGTTGACGAATTATAAGAAATTCCGTAAAGTGTAAAAGTTTTATAATCATAAGCTAGACCTAATATACCGACACCCAAATTTCCTATTATAGTTCTGGCTCCGGTAATTGTGTCAATCGTAATTAGTTTATTATCCGTTCCTACTGCTCCGTACCATTTATTCAACCCTCCCCATGTGGCTCCTCTGACAATCTGCTCTGATGATTGATTTGCCATAGACACTACCAATTGGGGTGCTTCAAGATAAGAATATGCTGGTCCCTTTGGGTAATTTCCCGCAAGGTCGTCCCATATATAACAATACACCTTTTTCATCTTTTTTATAGATATTGCTTGGGTTAATACATTGTTTGAAGCATTAATATCTCCTGTTAGTTTTGTTGTAAGAGTTATTGTATAATCACCGGCTTCCGGATTCCAGGGTTTGAAAGTTATTTGCTGACTATTAAAAGGCGCCAGGTCAGTAACTGCTATGGTTGAAGTATAACCATCTGAAATATCCATAGTAACATCAAATGTTGCTGTTTTTCCTCTGTTGGAAACTGTTCCCTTTGGACTAATAGTCTCTAAATGTCTTAATGTCGGCTCATCAATTGAAGCTGCTAATACATCAATAGTCTTAGGCTCAAAAAGAAAAGGAATTGCCAAAGCAGTAATTTCAACACCCCCTGCAAAAGGTCCTATAAGTGTTGTTGCTCCTGTTGATACATTTACAGTTCTCAGTTCTCCACCTGTTATTTTATTTAATGCTGCCATATAACAAGTATTTGTGTTATTATCAAAACTCATACCCTGTAAATATTTGTCAGCAGTAAATCCGATATGTCCAATAGCTGTTGCCAGACCGGTTTTCTTATTTAATGAATAAAGCTTACTATCATTAACATTTACTGAAAATAATCGCCCTAATGTATCACATGCAAGATTAACCAGGAATCCTGCAACTGAATTCCCTATAAGAGTTGTAGCACCTGTTGTTGTATTGATTTTGTATAAGGATGAGTTCGTGCTCCCGTCATAAGAAGTTCCATAAAGAGTAGATGTTGTAAAATCATAAGCAAGTCCGAATATTTGAGCTCCCATCTTTCCTATTGTTTTTCTCCCTCCTGTCAAAGTGTCAAAAGTTATTAAAGAATCCGCAACATGGGCATTATCCTGATATACTGACACTGATCCCAACCATTTATTATTACCTCCCCATGTGCCTCCAAAAACAGAATACATACCTCCTTGTCTGGCTAAAGAAATTATTTTACCCGGCTTTTGCAAGTATGTATATGCCGGTCCAACTGGAATGTTTAATGCTTGTGATCCTGATGCTACATAACAATATACTTTTGTAAGATTTAAAACAGAAATATGTTGTTTGATAGTATCATTTAATGCGTCAACATCTCCTGCCAATTTAGTATAAACGCTTATTGTATATTCACCTAATGCCGGGTCCCAGGGGTCAAAAATTATAGAAATGTTTTTATATGTATCTAAATTGCTTACTGTTTTGGTTGAAGTGTAACCATTTGAAATTTTCATAGTTACCTCAAATGTTGCCGGCAGACCTTTGTTCATTACTTTTGCTATAGGATTAATTATTTGCTTCTGTACAACAAGATCTTCATCTATTGAAACTGCTGCAACATCATTAATCTTTGACGTTAGATAAGGAATTGCAAAACCTGTGATTTCAGCATTATCTTTAAATACTCCTATTAAGCTGGTTGCTCCTGTCGTTAAATTACATGTCCTCAATTCTCCCCGTCTTGCGTCATCATTATAAGCAGATAAATAACAAATATTAGTTTTCCTGTCAAATTCCATTCCTTGAAAATAATTGGCTTTAAAGCTTGCATTACCTAATATTGTCCCGGCGCCTGTGTTTTTATCTATTGTGTAAATATTACTGTTATATATAACGTATGGATCTATTTTCTTTTGACTTAAAGCATAAAGGTTGCCTAATGTATCGCAGGCAAGAGTAAATAATAACGCTTTGGTGGACTTGCCTATTACAGTTGTTGCTCCGGTAGTCTGGTTTATTCTGTATAAAAATGAACCGGTATCTTTATTAATAATATTATAACTTAATCCATATAAAGTGTTAGTTGTATGATCATAAGCTATATCATACATCCCGGTTGACATTGTGCCAATTACTTTTCTCGCTCCTGTAGCAATATCAATAGTTATAAGTTTGTTTTCTGAATATACTGTGCCATACCATTTATCCTGGTTGCTCCATGTTCCGCCTACTATATAATTTGATGCTGATTGGTCTGCTATGGATACAATTGAATCCGGTTTATCTAAATAAAAAAAAGCTGGTCCTGCAGGTAAAGTGAATGTAGAACCCGTAACAAAACAATAGGCTTTGGTCTTTAAATCTTTTGATTTAAGACTCTTCTCGAATTTTAAAGGTTTTGTTGTATTCTCTTTTACATAGGGATTCTGTGCAAAACACACAGATGTCATAAATAAAGCTATTATTATCAAGCAATTTAAGTGTTGTATTCTTTTCATTATTAAAAATTTAAATTGAAATTATTAAAATAGATTTTTGGTAAGAAGTAGCAAAAATACACAAAAATGTAATTTGAAAACATTTAATCATAAAATTTTTATATAAAATAATACAAATGGCTTTTGTTATTTATAAAATATATCTCAAAAGTGAATAATTTAATTATTTTTGCCATAATAAAATTTTCACATCTAATGACTAACTACTAATTTCTAACTACTAAATTTATGTTTAAAGGACATCCTAAAGGACTTTTTGTACTCTTCTTCTCAAACATGGGAGAACGTTTCGGGTATTATACTATGCTTGCAATATTTACATTGTATTTGCGTGAAAATTTCGGCTGGGACCAAGAGACAGCAGCCAGTGTTTATGGCTGGTTTCTGGCAGCGATATATTTTCTCCCTTTGTTCGGAGGTTTGTTAGCCGATAAAGTTTTAGGCTATGGCAAAACCATAACAATTGGATTGGTAATAATGGGTATTGGTTATTTTATGCTGGCACTGCCTACGACAAATCCGATGTTAATGATAGGGTCATTGGCTGTTATTGCCTGTGGTGTCGGCTTGTTCAAAGGCAATCTGGTTGTGCTCGTTGGAAATTTATATGATAACAGCCAGAAGTCACATCTGCGAGATGCTGCTTTCAACATTTTCTATATGGGTATTAATGTTGGTGCTTTGTTTGCTCCTTATGCTGCAAATGGTATCAAAAAATATATGATGACTAATTATAATTATACTCTATCTCAAGGCTATAATGCTGGCTTTTTAATTGCTGGTTTAAGTATGTTGCTTTCTATTATCATATTTTTATCATTCCGTAAGCATTATAAATCTGTTGATACTATTCATAAAAATAAAACAAAAAACAGTAATGAAATTGAGCTAACTCCGGCTCAGGTCAAAGACCGTATTGTAGCATTGTTTTTAGTATTTATTATTGTTATTTTCTTCTGGATGGCATTTCATCAGAATGGTTCTACTTTAACTTTCTTCGCAAAAGATTATACCCAGAACGAAGTGAATAAATTTACTTATATGTTGTTTGATATTAAATCACTGGTTCCTGCATTTGCTATAATTGTGAGTATTATTCTTCTGTTCAGTAAAGGTATAGCTTCAAAAATAAAATTAGGAATTTCTTTTATTGCTCTTGCTGCAATATCTTTTCTTGTTTATCATGTTACAAATTTACCTGCTAATAATAATAAAGTTGATGCAGAGCTATTCCAGGCTTTCAACCCTATGTTCATAGTTTTTCTGACACCCGTTGTAGTCGGAATATTTGCATACCTTAACCGTAAGAAAAAAGAGCCTACTTCTCCGGCAAAAATTGGAATAGGAATGCTTATTACATCAGTTGCGTTTGTGATAATGGTATTTGCTGCTCAATCAATGCCCTCAGTTAATCTGCTTAAAGCTAATCCAATGCTTGATTTTGCGAGGGTAACTCCATATTATTTGATTTCTACATATCTTGTTTTGACAGTAGCAGAGCTATTTCTTAGTCCTATGGGTTTATCTTTTGTTTCTAAAGTTGCACCTCCTAAGCTCAAAGGTATTATGCAGGGTGGTTGGCTCGGGGCTACTGCTATCGGAAATTATCTTGCTGGTTACATCGGAAGATTTTATCAAAACTGGGAGCTTTGGCAGTTCTTTTTACTTTTAGTAATTGTTTCTCTTTTATCAGCATTGATAATGTTTGCTATTATGAAAAAAATTACAAGAGCTTCAGTATCCTGATTTAATATAGCATTTCATTATGGAATATTTTGAAGTTGACAGACTCAGAGAAACTGTATTAGCCCCTTGGATTCACAGAGCTATGGCTCTTATAGGTAAGCGGAGAAGAGTCGGGGGTAACCAGTTCAGGCATGTGATGGGTACACTCGCTATTCTGCTCGACTACAAAATTGTTGACCCCGTTATTCTCAAAGCTTCCATAATACACGACCTTCTTGAAGATATTCCAGACACTGATGTTAATA
>CAZMDE010000093.1:0-5287 GCA_964564355.1 uncultured Bacteroidales bacterium
CGCATGTGAAAGCATATCGACAAAATTGTAGACAATATAATTCACATCATTTTCTTTCAATTGATTGAAATTATCCGACAACTTTTTTCCAGCATCGTAATTGGTGATTTTATTATATGACCATTTAACATCGCAAGAGTAAGGGTGTCCATTTCCACTGTTCTTAGCATCGTGAACCCGGGCAGTAATAGTATAGTTATAACCCTCATCCATATATATTTTATAGTAATCAACATCAGTATTCATGTGAATGTTAGAGCCGGTAGTTTTGCGTGTAGCTGTGTTCTCTTCCCATATTAAAGGTAAATTTTTTGAAGAAATCAGAGTATTGTTTACTTCATATATGTCAGGTAATAATGCCGGGTAAATGCCTATCACAGCAGATTGCTGCAAACTATAATTACTGTATTTATTTGCGTATAAAGAATCCAAATGAAAATAGCCATTATTCTGTCCTCCCCATCCCCAATTCATATTAAAATAATCATTAGCATCATACCCATCGCAAACCCAGGTGTGACCACCTGTTCCAAGACCAGCATATTGAACAGGTCTCTTGTTATCAATTTCATTTTTTAATAAATCTTTCCATTCAGAGTCCGTATATGCGGCTCGTCTTATACCCTTTAATGTTTTAGAATCATAGCCGAAAAAAGTTTTATAAGCATATTCGGCACAAGCATAAGGATTTTTAGGATGTATGTTTGAATCAGCTAAAATCACATAAGAATAACTTCCGGAAGGATTATACATCATATCTACACTAACCCCGCAACTATACATCAATGTAGCCACAGCATCAATTTCTGCCTGACTAGAATTGCTTGTAAGAGAATCAGGCATATTGGCGTAATCAAAAGTAGTGTTTGCAAAGTCAGCGTATAAATATCCATAAGAGCGGTGAGTATAGTCATGGTATCCGATTCCCTGAGCAGGATAATTCCAATATTCCATAATCTGTGACATTGCAGTTGCAACGCATCCTGTCATAGAAGCTCCCGGGCACATATTATTATAAAGAGGATACTGGCTCCACATGGTTTCAATAAGCGGTTCAGTAGCACTCTTTGTTAAGTTGTAAGTCGTAAATTGTGAGTCGGAAGTTGTAAGATTGTTCCATTTTTGTTTGATTATTTCAGAACCGATAACTCTGTTTTCTATAATAGTTTTAATCTGACTTTTATACCCGTCTAACCAGAATTGAAAACTAAGAGGTAAATTGATATTATTATAATTAACTTTTACTGAATAACCCAGAATAGGTTCAATATTATCATCGCCGGAAACAATAATAAATCCTTTACCTTTATTAAGATTAAAAATATAAAAACAAACTACTTCATCGGAACTGTTTTTAAGAGTTGATTCCCTGTCAATATACTTGTCAGCAAGGGAAAAATCATTTGGGGATATGTATTTTATATTCAAAACATTGTTAAAATAGGACTTAGCAACAAGCCTTGCAGTATTTTCATCAATGTGTTTGGAATATCCTGAAATAGCTAATAATAAAAGTAAAAAAACAGTAATTCTTTTCATCCGTGAGATATCATGTTAGTTTAGCAATATTAATTAAGAAGGGTATTTACAATAATAATTAACGTAAAATATTCTATATAATTTCAAACGCAAAATTACTATAATTATTCCAAATTTTATTATAAAATCTATAACTTTCCAACACTTTTCATAGAGGTTAATTAGTGTCTGTCTTTAAAATGAATTATTATTACTAAAATTGAATAATAAAAAAGTTGCATTTAAGACTTAAACACAATATATAACAAAATAGTGCATATTGTAATTTATTGAGATACAGTAGGTAGGGTTGAGATAGTTCGTAGATAGTCCGAAGATAGTCCGAAGGTAGTCCGAGAATAGAGCCTAATAAGTGTTTGTCCATAAAGTCAAGAAAAAAATTAACATAGAGAAACATTTAACACGGAGATACGGAGAACATATAGAAACACGAAGAATATTAATAGAATAAAATGGAACTCTGATGACGCAAATTAAGCGGAAAAAAACGGATATATATAACAATACTGAAATTCAGAATGTTACAAAGAGTTAAATATATAGATTGTCAAATGTTTATTACTATTTTTATTGTTTATAAGAAGGTTATTTATCATGATTGCGCAATTTTCACAATAAATTTACTTATTAAAATATACGTAATATTACGTATTGACTTATTTAAAATTATATTTATCTTTGCGGCTTACTTAATTGATACATATTATTTTAATCCATATAAGTATGAAAAAGACTGTACTTTTTAATAAAAGTTGTTTTGTAGTTTTATTTTTAGCTATCAGTATATTCTATAGCCATAGTGTGCATGCTCAGAGCACTGTTAATTATGCATTTTCAACATCTACAGGCGGTTCGCTGGCATTGGATGCGAACAGCAATGCTATTGACATGAGTTCGGGTACCATACAACTTATAGGAGAAAGTTCTGCAGCAAACACTGGGTCTGCTCTGATGAATCTTCATTTGAATGTTGACCCTACAGTAGCTCCTATGGAGTTTTGGTTTATGGGTGCACGTTATACCCAATTTAGCGTTAACGAAAATGGAGTTATCAAACTTGGACCAACTGCTATTGCTGTTGCTCAAGTAGGAATTGGAACAGCAGCCTCTCCATTTCCATTAATAGCTCCATTTGCACAAGATATGAACACCAGCCTGAATGGGAAAGTTCACTGCAAACTTTTTGGTTCTGCTCCTAACAGGGTATTGGTAATTGAATGGAAAAATATCAGAATCCCCGCAGCCAGTTTGACTGCAGATGGCACTTTTCAGGCAAGATTATATGAATCTACAGGAATAATTGAATTTGTATATGGCTCAATGGCGGTAGGAGGCAATATTACCCCTGCAACATATCAGGTAGGTATATCATCAGGCAATAGTGCTACAACAGTAAAATCTGTCAATACTATTACAAATATGGCAGCAGATGCAATAACTCCGACAGCTAACGCATATACACTTGCCAGCACAATAACAAATCTTCATTCTACATCCGACGGTTCAAGAAGAGTTTATACATTTACACCATCAACACCTTCATCTCCAACCAACTTATCTTTTGCTACGATTACTCAGGTTGCTATGACATTAAACTGGACTACTTCAGGAGCATTGGGATATGCCTGGTATCGTTCAGATGACGGAGGTAATAATTATGTCTATGTAGGACAGGGATTGGGAGTTGCCACTTCAGGGGCTCAGTCAATATTAATACCGGGAAAGATTTATTATTGGAAAGTTTATGCTTTTTCAGAAGGTGTATTAAGCAACAGTCTGGATGGTAGCCAACAAACAAATGCAGCAACAGTAATTACTTCTACAGCTACAGGAGGTAATTGGAATGTCGCTGGAACTTTGGTAGGTGGAGTTATTCCAGCACAGGCATATCATGATGTTGTAATAGCAGACGGTGCAACTGTAACAATTACTGCTGCTGCTGTATGTAACAACCTGACTGTGGGGCAAGGTAGTAGTGGCATTTTAGCATATGGTACAGCAGCGGTAAACCTTCTTGTATGGGGAGATTTGACTGTCTCAAACGGAGCTAGTTTTACAATGGGTACTACTACAGCTAAAACACTATATTTAGGGGGTAATGCTGCAAATACTCCAAGGAAGGGCGACATGACAGTTAATGGGACATTAGACTTTTTTACCTCTGCTGCTGTTTCAGTGGCAGTTACTTTTTATGGTGGATTAAGTTCAACATTTAGTGGAAGCGGAGCAACTTGTGACTTTTATACAGTATCTGTTAACAAAGGACCTGTTGCTGCAGGTCTGCCTGCTACTGCTTCAATTCTTGATATTCAAAGGTCATATACCTATGCAGGAGCAAATACTTTAGGACCAATAGGTGCAACAACAGGTATTGTTTCTGGTACTTTAAAAATATCTGGTTCATTAAATGTACCAGTGTTTACAGCAGCGCCAACAATTCCAGCATTAGGAGGTTTCTGGCTAAATAGCGCAAGTTATGCTGTCGCTGGTTCAAATGCTTCACAAACAAGTATGACTAATAATGGATTTTTGAGTATATCAAACGGATCTTTAAATATTGGTAGTGTTGCTAATAATAATTTAGCATTAGGAGCCAGTTCTATAACAATTATTGAGGGAGGTACTTTGACAGTTGCTAGTAAGTTGGCAGTAAGTGCTGCAGGTAATATAGTTTATTATAAACAAACTAATGGAACTGTATTGTTATGTACAGGTGCTTTATTTAATACCTTAAATAGTTTCGGTGAATTTGACCTTGGAACTTCCAGTTCATCATATTTTGAAATGACGGGAGGTGCAGTAACTATAAGGATGAATAGTACAGCGACAACTAAATTAGATTTAAGAGGATGTTCAGGATCATTAAATCTTACAGGAGGAACTATTCAGTTAGGTGATGCTTCCTCAGCGGCTATCAAAACTTTTGTAATATATGCAGGAAATTTACCCAGTCTAACAGTTTCAAACAATTTTGCTCATATATTCACAGTATCAGGAGCTATACAGATATGGGGTGCATTTACAAATAACAGTACTGCAACAACATCAACTTTTGCAGGGAATAGTATAACTTTCCGAGGTTCATACAGTAATTCAGGAACAATAACTGCCAGCACTGCAAATTGTAATCTCATATTTGCAGGAACTGCAGCACAGACGCTAGCTGGAACTTTAGCCGGTTCTCCCGCACAGATTGCAAACCTCACTTTGAATAATTCAGCAGGTTTATCAATAACCCCAGCAATGAGGATAAATACATCTTTAACCCTTGCAGACGGAGCATTAAGTTGTGGAAGCACACTTACAATTGGGTCTGGAGCTGCTTTGCCATTTACGATGTACACAGGAAATGGAACTGTTACAGCTCCAACATTTGGACTTGGAACCGGTGCTAATAGCTGGTATTACCTTAATTTTGGCACTAATTCAGGAGCCTTCACTACAGGAAAAGAGCTTCCTGCTACATTCCCTGGTGTTACTCATCACCTGTTTATAAACAATTCAAATGGCATTATTCTGAATGCACCGTTAACATTAGGAACTTCAGGTACTTTAAATATGCATAACGGAATCCTTACTACTTCTTCAACAAATATAATAAATGTTACAAACACTGCAGTTGCTGCTGTTACAGGTGGGAATATTAACGCCTATGTAAACGGACCAATGACAAGAAATTTCCCACTTTCTATGGCAAGTTCAACATATATATTTCCTGTAGGGAAGAGTGCATACCAGTTGTTAGAAC
>CAZMDE010000093.1:5387-8560 GCA_964564355.1 uncultured Bacteroidales bacterium
GCAAGTTCAACATATATATTTCCTGTAGGGAAGAGTGCATACCAGTTGTTAGAACTTGTAACTGCCACTACCAGCGCAGCCACACAGACAATAAAAGTAGAAGTATTTGACAGTTATCCTTCAGGAGGAACATCAGGTTTAGGAATGGGAACTTTAAACAACAGGTATTGGTCAATAGACAAGACTGTCGGAACAGGTACATTTACAACAGGGATTGTAAGGCTGACTGATAACGGGCTTACATCGTCAAATGCAATAGGACAAAGCACTACCCTGGGAGGAGCTTATACTAACATAGGATCAACATTGTCCGGGAGCACCTTAGCCTCAGTTAACCTGACAAACATAACAACGACAGCATCAACTTATTATGCAATCGGGACAAAAGGGACATTTTCAGGAACATATAATATTCCAAGCGGTGCATACAAGAGTCTGACAGATAATCTAACAGGGCAGGCAAACAGCCCGGGCTTCTTTGCTGCAATTAATAATGGAATTGTTTCAGGTAATGTAACAGTTATTATTGATGGCAATTTGACTGAAACGGGCACAAATGCACTTAATCAGTGGATAGAAGACGGAAGCGGACCTTATACAATAACTTTTACTCCTGATGGTACAACTCAAAGGGTAATTACAGGAGCAATAGCAAATGCTACAGGTTTAATAAGGCTTGATGGGGCTGACAGAACCACATTTGACGGCAGATTCAGCGATGCATTGAAACATCTGAAATTCAGTAATACCCAAGCAGGTTATCCTACTTTCGGATTTATAAATGATGCCACATATAATACAATAGAATACTGCGAAGTTATAAGTGCTAACAGCACTGCTGCCAGTGGGACAATATTTTTCAGCACTGCAGCAGGATTATCAACAGGTAATGATTTCAATACCATAGACCATTGCGATATTTACAATGGTGTTACCACTCCTGCAAATGCTATTTACTCAAACGGAACAAGTGCAGCTATAAATAACAGTGATAATACAATAACTTCAAATAACATTTATAATTTCACAACTGCAGGTGTATCTGTTGTAGCCACAAACAATGGTAATAACTGGGTTATTGCAGATAATAATTTTTATTATACACTTGCAAGCGGACTTGCGACAACTGTGCAAACAGTAATTAATTTTGTACCGGGAACAGGGTCTAACAATAACTCTATCAGAGGGAATTTCATCGGAGGACAGGCTGCCGGTTGCGGGACTATAGGCACTTACTGGGCTAATAGTGTTGGGGGACTTTATACTGCTATATCAGTATCAGTAGGTACTTCTCCTGCGACAGAAATCATTGATAATAAAATCCAGAACATTAGCATTACAGGAACAACAAATGCAGGATTCTATGGAATATATGGTGTTGGAGGCTTATTAAATATTGGTTATCAAACCAGCGACGGCAGCTCTCATCCTAATACTATCGGGGATGCATCGACTGATAATGCAATAAGAACGACTGCTGCTGCAACAGGATTAATCTATCCTATATACTTTGCTGCTGCTTCAAATGGCAGCAATATTTCTAACAATATAATCGGTAAGTTTACACTTTTCTCAACTACAACCTCTCCTTTTATTGCAATTAACGTTGCTTCAGGTATTGTTACTGCAACATCCATTCAGAATAACACAATAAATTCACTGACACTTAATGGTACAGGTGCATTTACAGGTATCAATCTCACTGCTGGTCTTGCAACTATAGGTACAACTACAGGGAATACCATAAGCAATGTTACCTCAAATACTACAGGAATAGTAGCTGCAATCAATGCAGCAGTCGCTACTTATAGTGTCAGTATAGCTAATAATATTATTTCCAGTTTAACTGCGACAAATGCAGGAGTATCAGTAGCTGTCAGAGGAATTGTTGCAAGCAGCACAGGTATTTATAATATTTATGATAATACAATCAGCTTCCTTGTTAATAATGCAGCAACAAATGTTGGAGTAGGTGTAGGAGCATCAATAAATGGAATAGTTTGTTCGTCAACAGGAGTGGGGCAGATTATAGAACATAACACAATACATTCACTTCAGAATAACCAGTCAGGCGCTTATGCTGTGGTTGTTGAGGGAATCACATATACAGGACCAGCATCAGGAACAAATCTTATAGAGCGAAATATTATTCACAGCTTCACAACAGCCGCATCCAGCACAGTTACAAACCAGAGCGGTATAGATATTCTCGCAGGAGCATTCCCTGTAAATGTTTACAATAATATGATACGTCTGGGGATTAAATCTGACGGTAATCCTATAATTTTAGGACATAATATATGGGGAATAAACCATAATACTACAGGAGCTTCCAATATTTACTATAACTCTGTTTACATAGGCGGAAGCGGAGTAACAGGTACAGCAGGAACAAATACAGCCTGCCTCAGAAGAATAGGCGCAACAGGAACCCATCCGATAAAGAGCAATATATTCTGGAATGCAAGGAGCAATAGCGGAGGAACCGGTCTGCATTATGCGATGACATTGAGCAATCTGACAACTATAACATCTAACTATAATCTCCTTCTTGTCTCAGATGCAACATATGGCAGAATTGGCAGAAACAATACAACAGATTATCAGACTATTGGAAATTGGAGAACAGGTACATCGCAGGATGCCCAGTCAGTTAATACAAACCCACGCTTTATAAGCGAAACAGGAGATTACGCAGCTGTTGACCTGCATATAGGTATAACTACTGACACTCAGATAGAAGCTGGCGGAGACCCAAGCTTAACCGGTTATGATGACGTTGATGCATTGGCTGTAAGAACAGGATATCCTTTAGGAGGTCAGGTATATGGTGGCGGAGACAACCCGGATATAGGAGCAGATGAAGGCGACTTCAAGCCGCTTGACCTTATACCCCCTGTTATTTCTTATACAGCTTTAGGAAGTCAGAATTCATATACCGCTCCTACTTTAACAGGTGTTACTATGACTGATAATATGAACGGAATTAATACTACGACTTACAAACCAAGACTATATTTTAAAAGATCAGGTGATGCAAATGCAATTAATGATAATACCAGCGGAACTGATGGATGGAAATGGGTAGAATCTACAACTGGTGCATCTCCTTTTAGCTTCACTTTCGATTATACTATTCTAAACGGAGGTGCTGTAAATCTTGACGGAGCTGT
>CAZMDE010000094.1:0-8402 GCA_964564355.1 uncultured Bacteroidales bacterium
AGGTTCGTATTCCAGCACATTTGGTTTCATCAGTTTTTTTTCAGATTCACGTACATAAGGGGGATTGCTGATTATTAAGTCATAAGTTGTAAGTTGTAAGTCGTAAGACAAATAATTAATTATGTCCATTTGTAAGAAGGTGATATCTGTCTTGTTTAATTCAGCGTTTTGTTTTGCAATTTCAAGGGCTTTGGCAGAAATGTCAATTGCATATACATCTGCTTGTGGTAAGTTCTTTTTCAGGGCAATTGCTATGCAACCGCTTCCGGTGCCGATGTCTAAAATCCTGAGAGTAGGGAGAGCGGAGTTAGGAGTTGGGAGTGAGGAATAGACATCTTTAATAATAATATCAACAAGTTCTTCGGTTTCGGGACGGGGGATAAGGACAGCAGGGCTAACTTTTAATTCAATGTTGTAAAATGTGGTTTTACCTGTTATATACTGAATTGGTTCAAATCTTTTAAGTTTTTCAACTGAGGAGTTAATGCGGCTAATAATGAAATCATCGATTGTTGCATTTTTGTCAGTGTAAAGGTCAAGTTTTGAAAGTCCTGTTAATTCCTCAATTAACAAATAAAAATACACATCTATATCACACTTGTTATATATGGGTGATAATTGTGAATGGAATTGGTTTTTTATATCAATTATTTTTGTCAGGTTTATTAAGTATTATTTAGCAAAGATAAAAATAGTAATTTTGAATTTTAAATTAAAATATTAAATCGTACATCGAATATCGTAAATATGTTTGATGATAGTATAAAATATATATCACGATGCATAGAGCTTGGGAGGGCAGGTTTAGGTAATGTACAGCCCAACCCAATGGTTGGTTGTGTAATTGTGCAAAATGGAGTTATAATAGGGGAGGGGGGGCATCAGTATTATGGCGGACCACATGCTGAGGCAAATGCTATAAACAGTGTTAAGGATAAGACACCTCCCTGCACTGACCTGATATTAAGTTATAATATTCCTAATGTAGTGATAAGCAATATAGATTGTTTTTCGGAGGTTGCAGGCAAGGGTGTAAAGAAGCTAGAAAAAGCCGGAGTAAATGTTACTTTGGGCACACTTGCAAGGGAAAGTCTGGAGCTTAACAAGAGGTTTTTTACTTTTTATGAAAAGAAACGTCCTTACATTATACTTAAATGGGCTCAGACAATAGATGGGTTCATAGATATAAAAAGAGATGATAATTCAAAAAGGGGTGCTACATGGATAACCAATGAGTATTCAGATATACTTGTTCATAAATGGAGAAGTGAGGAGGATGCTATAATGGTTGGAACTAATACTGCTCTGAATGACAATCCGAAGCTTAATGTAAGGCATTATCACGGGAGAAATCCTTTAAGGATTATTATTGACAGGAATCTAAGGCTTCCATCTCATCTTAATCTTTTTGATAAATCACAGTCAACCCTTGTATTTACTGAGTCAGATAAGCTTTCTGATGCAAACATTGAATATGTTAAGATTGATTTTAATGCTAATGTCTGCAAACAAATGCTTGATGTGTTATTCAGCAAAAAGGTACAGTCAGTTATCATTGAAGGTGGAAAAGTTTTGCTTGAAAGCTTTATTAATGGCGGGCTTTGGGATGAGGCAAGAGTTTTTATTGGTAATAAAACTTTTGAGGATGGGAAGCAGGCACCTGTTATAAGTGGGAAACTTGTTTCAAAAGAAGAAATTGCAGGGGATACTTTGTTGTTTTATGTTCACTGATATTAAATAGAATAATAGTTGATTCATAAGTCATACTTGTTAACACTGGTGTTTTAAAGAACATTATTTCTTTCTTCTTTTTCAAATAGAAGAATTGTTCCGGGTTATTTGTAAAATTATAAGAAAGAAAAAAGAATTTTATTTTAATGTATTTTTTAAAAAATATCATTTTCTTTTATTTAATTTGCATTGTGATAAATTCATAGTTTGTCGTAGAATGTTAAAAAATATATTCATAATAGTTAGCATTTTGTTTTTTAAGCTAAGCTATGGTCAGAACCATAATTGTATAATTAGTGATAATGACTTTGAAGGTATTAAATCAGCTATACTTAACATAACCTCTGAAGAAGGAAGGGCAAATACAGGAGTAGAAATAATCAAGAAAACAAATTGCTGTTTTTATTCTAAACATATTTATGGGATAGCTCAGAGCTTAACAGATGCTTCCTATCTGAATACATTTCTTAGGGGAGTTTACGATAATATTCTCGATTACCAGAGTTCGGATTTCAATAAATTGTTATCTCTGTATAAAGCAGATTATGATAAGAATTCTTTCAGCACATTTGTAGCTTCTAATATTTCTGCCTGCTCAAACTATGAAAATGGACATCAAAAAAAGGCAGGGTTTAAAAAGAAAAATATTGATCAATCTGAGAAAATTGACAATAAGAAACACAATGATTCTTTTAATAAAACTGATGCTATTAACAAATTAAATATGTCAGGTTCATCTGCGGTTGACAGTAAAAAGTTTATTGAATGGATTGAACCTGTTAAAAATATTAAAACTGTACATGGTTATAACCGTGTGAAAGCAAAAATATACTGCAATACTCCACCTGAAATAGCTTTAATGGTTGACAATATAATTATTCAAACTCAGCCGGATCAAATTATTCCTATTGAAGATAAAGGGTATATTTATTCTTATTATGTTGGTTTGCATGAAGGTGATAATATTATTTTAATCAGATTCCGCAATCCTATTGATTCATCATTTATTTATTCTAAAGAGCTTATTATTAATTATCAACCTGAGTAAATTTTCCATTTTTATTTGATCATTATATAATAAGTATTTAAAATACTCTGTTTCCCTTCTGTTATTACTAAATTTCTTAAATAAAACTTTCCATTTTTTAATAATGCTGTCCATTTTCTGGACATCTTCCTAAAACCTTCCTTTTGTAATAAGTTGATTTATAATGATATGCCAAAGATAGATCATAATGGCAATGAATTTGCATTATGATATACATAACCAAACACCTAAAAAAATGAAAAAAATAATAACAGTACTCGCAATCGCCCTCCTCACAGCAGGAACAATTTTCGCAGGAAATAATAACACAGCTTCTACAAGCTCAAACAATAATAAAGAAACTTTAGCAACAGTAAGTAACAATTCAAATGTAGTAACAGTTACTATCAATGATATGAATGGTAAAGTTGTTTACAGCGAAACTTTCACAACAAATGATGAAAACAGTGCAGACTTAAAACTTAATGTTACAAATAAATTAGCAAAAGGAATTTATGTTGTAACAGTAATTATTGAAGGACAGAAAATGACACAGAAATTAGTTGTAGAATAAAAAGAAATCAATTAAACAATAATATTAAATAGGTGTTTGTTTTTAAAGATTGCTCCCTTCGGGGGGCAGTTTTTTTTGTGTAAAGTCAATCTGATAAATCTGAAAACCGATTTTTATCCGGTTTTACTTATACGTTGAAGAGAGTCAAAATCAATTATATTTAGATAGTTGCCATCTAATATTATCAAACCATTATCTTTAAAATCCTTAAATGTACGTATAACACTTTCTTTAGTAATACCACAATAATCAGCAATTTCCTGTCGTGATATAGTAAGATTGTAAGTGTTTTTTTTATAAACATATTCTGCGAAAAATATTATAGCTTCAGCAACAAGACCCGGCATTTGTTTAACAGAGAGACTCATCATTCTTTCAAAGCCTTTTAGCCCTTTAGTACTTATAATTTTAATTAATTCTTCAGCAAACAAGCTGTTTTTTCTTAGAACATTTTTAAAATTATTAAGATTAATATAACACAATATTGAATCTTCAACAGCGGTTGCAGAGTTGTGATGTTTATCATCAACATACATACCGGGTCCTCCAATAAATTCCGTAGGTCTGATAAAACGTGTAATAATATTTCTATTTGCTTCTTCAATATGCAATTTAACAAGCCCTGATGTCAAACTGATAACATGTGAATAAGATGAGCCCTGTTTGTATATAAGTTCTCCGGCTTTAAACTGCATTACAAATCGCTCCTTATTCATTAAAGCAAGCTCCTCTTTTGTAAGAAATTTAAAAAGTGATGCTTTTATAGCACAATCTAAACAATTATCTAGTTCTTTTGGTTTATTTGTTGTGTGCATAATGATAATTAATTCTAAAATAATATTTAGCACAAAGATACAAATAAATATTAAGAATTGATTTTTATCAATCTTTTTATGACAATTATCACCTTCTTATGTTTTGTTGATAAATGATGTGAAAAATATTGGTATTACAGGGTTTGCTGCTTAGTACAAACTGTATTAATTAGGATTGTCTGTTGCCTTTTATGCGATTATTGTTATATCCTTTATTTTCATAAGGCTGTAATTCTTCAATAATCATTTCTTCAAGAATTTTAATCTCTTTATTATAGTCAACTGGTTTGTCATCTGATTGTTTAATTTCTTCAAGGATTTCATATACAAAGTTCTCTGCTCCATATTCATTCCATTCTTTTTGTAAAGCACTATTTTGATGCATTCCAAATTCTAATTGTAGTTTTTGAGCGTGCCAAATCGCTTTTAAATCCAAACTGCTTCCAATAAATACCTTGCCGTTAATATTATTTTTAATCTGAAATACACCCATTTTAAACTTCATTTGTTTATATTCCTCTTTTAATTCTTTTCGTGTTTTCATTTTTGACACATTTTTAATTTTTAGTAAAGAGTTTTTATATAAATAAAGTTCAAAGCAAATATACATATTTTATTTAATTATTTATATCAATGTGTAAAAATTATTGTTCCAACGGACTTTGAATATATGTGAAGAGAGTTATTTTTAAGTTTTTAAAAGTATAAAATATTTTTTAGTTGATATTTGTCAATTACCAAATATTGAGCCATTTAATCATCTATTTTTGCATCATGTTTAATAATTTTGTATAAATGTTAAAAAAATATAAAAATTGATAAAAACTTTCATATGAAAAATTTATTTTGTAATATTGCACTCTATTGCTTAAATATTTTTTAATTTGTAATCTATGCTGTTAGAAATTAATTTGATCAAGAACATTTATAGTGAGTTAACGGAAAAGATTATAAAATTAAAAAAAAAATTAAACCGTCCTTTAACATTAAGTGAAAAAATTCTATATTCTCATTCTCCAAATTTTGAAGATCAAACATCCATCTTCCAGCTTTTTTCCCCTGACAGAGTCATAATGCAGGATGCTACTGCTCAAATGGCACTATTGCAATTTATGTTGGCAGGAAAATTCAAAGTAGCAGTTCCTACATCAGTTCATACTGACCATTTAATTCTTGCAAAAGTTGGTGCTGTTGAAGACCTTTTAAATGCTAATTCTTCCAATAGTGAAGTTTATAATTTTTTAAGCTCTGCTTGTAATAAATATTCTATTGACTTCTGGAAACCGGGATCAGGAATTATCCATCAGGTAGCTTTTGAGAATTATGCTTTTCCGGGAGGTATGATGATAGGTACAGACTCTCACACTCCAAATGCTGGTGGATTAGGTATGCTCGCTATTGGTGTTGGTGGCGCTGAAGCTGTGGATGTTATGACCGGAATGGCTTGGGAGTTAAAATTTCCTGAGTTTATTGGAATAAAATTAACTGGAAAACTTAATGGGTGGACTTCAGCAAAGGATATTATTCTGAAAGTAGCAGGGATATTGACAGTTGATGGAGGCACAGGCTGCATTATAGAGTATTTCGGTGAGGGTGCAAAATCCCTTTCATGCACAGGCAAAGCTACAATTTGCAACATGGGGGCAGAGGTAGGCGCTACTACTTCTGTTTTTGGATTTGATGAATCTATGATAAGATATCTTAATGCTACAGGCAGAAAAGAAATTGCTTCTCTAGCAAATAATATCAAAGAACATCTTACAGGAGATAAAGAAGTATATAATAATCCTGAAAAATATTTTAACAGGGTTATTGAAATAAATCTTACAGAGCTTGAACCATATATTAACGGACCATTCACACCTGACCGTGCTACACCGATTTCAAAAATGAAAGCAGAAGCTGAGAAGAACGGATGGCCTTTAAAAATTGATGCAGGTTTGATTGGCTCCTGCACTAATTCATCATATGAAGACATTTCACGTTCAGCATACATTGTTAAAAAGGCTGCAGAAAAGAATCTTTTGGCAAAGTCAGAATTCATTATTACACCGGGTTCAGAGCAAATCCGTTATATTACTGAACGTGATGGTTTTTTAGACTCTTTCTCAAATATTGGAGCTAAAGTTTTTGCTAATGCATGTGGTCCCTGTATAGGACAGTGGAAACGAGTGGGAGCAGATAAAAATGAGAAGAACACAATTATTACTTCATTCAACCGCAATTTTGCCAAGCGAAATGACGGCAACCCTAATACTCATGCTTTTGTTGCATCCCCTGAAATTGTTACTGCTCTTACTATTGCCGGAGATATTTCTTTTAATCCATTAATAGATACTCTTGTAAATGAGAAAGGTGAAAAGGTAAAACTTGATGAACCTGAAGGCTTTGAGCTTCCCCCTAATGGTTTTGCTGATATTGATACCGGTTTTAAACCTCCTGTCAAAGATGGAACAAAAGTTGAAGTAAAAATTGACCCTGCATCTGATAGGTTACAAATTATTACTCCTTTTGAAACATGGAACGGAAATGATCTAAAAGGACTACCTTTACTTATTAAGGTAAAAGGCAAATGCACCACAGACCATATATCTATGGCTGGTCCATGGCTAAGATACAGGGGGCACTTGGATAATATTTCAAATAATTTCATGATTGGTGCAACAAATTTTTTTAATGACCAAACTAATAAAATTTTCAATCAGCTAACACGTGATTATAATGAAGTGCCTATAGTTGCACGATATTACAAATCATCCGGATTGAATTCTGTTATTATTGGAGATGAAAATTATGGGGAGGGCTCTTCACGGGAACATGCTGCTATGGAGCCACGTTTCCTCAATGTGATGGTTGTTCTGGTTAAATCTTTTGCTCGGATTCATGAAACAAACCTGAAAAAGCAGGGACTCTTAGCTTTGACCTTCTCTGAAAAAAATGATTATGATAAAATTCAGGAATACGATAAAATTGATATCTCAGGTTTAAGAGAATTTTCTGAAAACAAACCTTTAAAAATAACTTTAAATCATTCAAGCGGAACCAAAGAGGATATAATAGTCAATCATTCCTTTAACAGTGCTCAGATAGAATGGTTCAAAGCTGGCAGTGCACTAAACCTGATAAGACTCAATGAGAATATTTGAATAACTATATGAATTTATAACTAAATAATTATAAAAATGGAAATAACATTAAGGTATAGCAAAAATGATTTGATGGATTTTGTTGTCAGATATATGACAAAATTGGGAGTATCAAAGGATGATGCAAAGATTGTTGGTGATGTGTTAATCTCTGCTGACATGAGAGGTATTGAGTCTCATGGTTTACACAGACTGGGTTCATATTATGGCAACAGAATAAGTAAAAATTATATTGACCCTGCAACACCCTTTAAAATTGTATCAGAAACCCCAACTACTGCTTTAATTGATGGTGGTAACGGATGTGGACAGGTGGTTTCTTACAAAGCTATGCAGCTATGTATTGAAAAAGCTAAAAAGGATGGTTTGGCTGCTATTACTGTTAAAAATAGTAATCACTATGGAATTGCCGGTTATTATTCTATGATGGCTCTTGAACATAATCTTATAGGATTAAGTTCTACCAACTCTCAGCCTTTAGTTGCTCCTACAGGTGGGAAAACTGCAATATTAGGAACTAATCCATTAAGCATTGCAGTACCATCAAATAGTCAGTATCCTTATGTTCTTGATATGGCTACAAGCGCTGTTGCCTATGGAAAAATTCAGCTTTATGATAAAAAACATGAACACATACCCATTGGTTGGGGTATTGATGAAGATGGACAGGTTACTAATGACCCTGCTAAAATTAAACCCGGGGGACATGGTGCTCTTCTTCCTCTTGGAGGAATGGAAATAACAGCTGGTTATAAAGGTTATGGTTTGGCATTGTTTGCCGAAATTTTATGCTCTACATTATCCGGTGGTAATTATTTAACACAAGTTGGTTCACCATCAAAGCCTGAACCAACTGGCGTTTCTCATTTTTTTATGGCAATAAATATTGAAGCTTTCAGACCAATTATTGATTTTAAAAATCAAATGGATAATATGATTAAGCTTCTTAAATTATCTCCTTTAGCAACCGGAAGTACAGAAATTCTTGTTGCCGGAGAAAAAGAATTTGAATATGAGAAATTTAATATTATGCATGGCGTTCCTCTTATAAGGCCTATTGTTGATGATTTAATCAAAGAAGGAGAGAAGATAGGGGTTCCTTTTGACTT
>CAZMDE010000095.1:0-8379 GCA_964564355.1 uncultured Bacteroidales bacterium
ACAAGCTGGTCTTTATATTCCATATTATAGAAATTAATATTAGCCCTGAAGTTAGTGATTTTAAAAGCATATCCTGCTTCAATGTCATAAAGTCTTTCAGATTTAGGCGATTCGCCCGGTCTCGCATCAGCATAATTATTTCTGTTAGGCTCTCTGTTAGCAATAGCAAATGAAAGATAAAAGTTGTTGTTATCATTTATATCATAAAATATTCCAGCCTTTGGGTTGAAAAAATTAAAGATATGTCTTTGTGCAGTATCAAGCAGATTTTTATCCATAATACCATTCATTTTGAAATCTATAGTTCTGTATTGCAAGTCTCCATATAAATTAAGTTTATTTGTAGCCTGGTAATTTGCCTTAACAAACGAACTGAATTCAATCCTGTTACCTGCATTATCATAATAATTACGGTCAATAAAACTATTACTGGCATATTGAGCCCAGATAATTCTTCCAAAATGTTGTCCTTCATACTTATTCAAAGAAGCGCCGTAATAAATTTTCCATTTATTATGGTCATCATAATTCAATGATAAATTTGCTCCGTAAAAATTATTCTTCAGCCATTTCTGGTTGATATTATTAGTGTTTGTGATAGTACAATCTTTTAAAACTACATTGTTTAATCCAAAATCAGCAAAGCTTGTATTAGATGAAGCAAAAATATATGGGTCGTTCTGGTCTTCATAATTTTCGTAATATCCTTTTCCTCTGATTAGAAAAGAAGAAGCTGTCAGATTGAAACTATTGGTTAAATGATTGGAATAAAATAGTTGGTAATGGTCCTGCTGGTAATTATCTGTTTGATTGCTATAAGAAAAAGGATTATAAGTTCTGTTAGCTGCGAGCGAATCTTTGGGAACGCCGTTCCATGCTTGGTAAGTCTTTTCTGTACCCGAAAATATATTAAACTTTAAAAAGCTTTTTCTGCCGTAATAGCCACCAGAAATGAAGAAGGATTTAAGGTCAGTAGAAGCTCTGTCAACATAACCGCCAGAAGTAATTTTAGAAAATCTCCCGTCAATTTCAAATTTATTATCAATCAAACCTGAACCGAAGGACAAAGTGTTCTTAACAGTATTATAAGAACCGAAAGAGCAATCATATTCAGCAAAAGGCAAAGGGTTCAGTTTATTTGTCTGTAGGTTTATGCTTGCCCCGAAAGCAGAAGAACCGTTTGTTGAAGCTCCAACACCACGCTGTATCTGAATATTATCAAGCGAGGAAGTAAGGTCAGGCAAATCAACCCAGTAAACTTCATGAGATTCAGGGTCATTAAAAGGAATACCATTGACAGTAACATTGATTCTTGTAGCGTCTGTCCCTCTTATACGTATATAAGAATAGCCAACCCCGGAACCTGCATCAGACGACATAGTTACGGATGGTGATGTTTCAAGCAGGGCAGGTATATCCTGTCCGAGATTTTTTTCTTGTAATCTTTCCCTGGAAATGTTTTCAAAAGTAACCGGGGTTTTTTCGGCAGCTCTGGTGGAAGAAATAATAACCTCCTCGCCAAGCACAGCACTGCTTACCATCTCAAAATTAACCACTGTATCTTTATATATTTTTATTTCTTTTTCTACAGACGAAAAACCTAAATAAGAAGCCTTAAGCAAATATTTTCCTTTTTTAATGTTATTAAGCAGATAATCCCCATTTTCATTAGTAACAGTCACTTTAAAGGTGTTTTCAATAAAAATCTTTCCACAGTTTAAAGGTTTATTCTTTGATTTGTCTGTCAGCTTACCTGAAATAGTAAATTGACAGAAAGCAAAAGAAGATATAGCTACCAGCAATGTCATCAATAAGCCTGATTTTTTCATTTTAATAATATTAAGTTATCAATTCCTTTAAATACTAATAAAAGGAAGCTGATTACTGACTGATGACTGCTGATTAAGTTTACTCATTTCCCTTCGCCAGCATTACCTGGAGCAGGTTCAATGGGTTTGATCTCAGCCCGTAATATTAAGGCACCCCTTTATGATATAATATATATGATTAAAGAAGTATGATAAGCATACTCCTTTAATTCCTTATCCCAATTTACTATTCGTAATTTTGTTCAATTAATTTTCCAGCAGGTGAAATTTTCATATTATTGAGTTTTTTAGTTTTGTCTTTACCTTTACCTGATTCAGATGAAGTGACAATATAGTAATATTTTTCTTTCGAATTAGTCTCAATGTATTGAGAAGATTCCATTTTTTCTTTTCTGTATTTTATATTGATAAAATTTTGAACAGGAGGAGGCAATTTAATAGCAGATACACTTTTTACAGACTGCTGCCATTTCCCATCAGATGAATATGTAGCTGACATTTTATCTCCTTTAAAATAGAATGTGGCAACATAATCAGAATCACTTCTTGCCCATTTAATTTCAGTTGATTTAGCATATTTTAAATTAAATGCTGTCTTAATTTGGAGAGGGACTGATGTACCCGTTATCTGGTTTTCCGTCTCCTGTTCCATACCTTCAGGTAGAATTTCTTTAACAACCTGTCCGGAAGGAGTAGTAAAAACAGTTGTAATTACTTCCTGTTTACTTTTTTTCGGAGAAAGCTGTACTTCATAAAACTTTTGATTATCAGCCAATATAGTATTAAATATTAAAACTATTTTCTGGTCATTATATTTGCTGACAAGAGTTTTAAGTAGGGGAGGAGGAGGATTTTTCTTATCAACGGTTGTTTGATTTTTTTCAAATTTTCCATCTTTTGAATAATAAGCATAATTTTTCACACCCTTAAATAAATAACTTGCTATAAAATTGTTATCAGTTGTTTTCCATTCAACCTCTGTTACCTGTTTGTATTTTTTTACGAAAAGGTCTTTGACTGTTTTAGGAACAGAATTTGTTTCAGATGTTTTAGTAGTTTCTTCATCAGCTTCTTCCTTAACATTTTTTTTAACTACTTTACCTGTGGATTTTTCTGCAGGACTTGTTTTAACAGCAGTTTCTTTTTTAGCAGTTCCTTCTTGTTTTTTTGGTGTCGCTACTTCTTTTTTTGTTATTTTAGGAGCAGGCTCAGGAGCAACCTCTGTTCTGTATGATTCAAGTTCGGGTGGAACATTCTCGCTAATAAGCTTTCCTTTTGGGGTGATTGAAAACTCAGGAATGTATTTTTTACCTTTTATAGTTTTTGGTGCAGTAACATAATAATAGTTATCTTTTTTATCTGAAAATTCATAAATTCTCACATAATCAATTTTTAAACCTTTAAAGTGATCATTAATAAAGTTTTTCACAGGGTCAGGCACAGTTGTCGGATCAATTTCCAATTCTGATTTAACAAATGAGCCGTCCTTCATAAATGTTGCAAGTCCTTTATAATTCCCCACATAAAACTCAGCACCATAATCATCATTTTGTTTTTCCCAGTCAGGTGTACCTAATACCTTAAATTTTTCGTTTAGACTCATTTTTACTGAATCTGGAACATCTTTTTCATCAATTAACTGTGAAAAAACTCTTAATGAAAAGCTGATTATTAGTAAAACTATTATAGCAATTTTAGTTTTCATAGGATATGTATTTATATATTAATCAGTTGATTATAAAAATGTTTGTTAAAAAAACGATTCAAAAATCAGACTATAAAAATAATATATTTTCTAATCTATTAAGAATATTATTTTATTTTTTTATAAACACATCAACAGTTAGAACATAAAATTATCCTATTAACAGTTTACGTAAGTTAAATAAAAATAACATTTTAGCTTAATATTTAAAAGAAAATAAAAAATATTATTTTTTTCTTCCATATAAATAAATTTTATTAATTTTGTAGTAAATAAAACCACATATATAGTCTAAATAATTAGATTCCGGATTTTTTATTCGTATTTGTTATAGCGTACTTTAAAAACACAATATTTTACTTTATGCTTAAACATTATAATATAAAAGTAATAGGAAAGGTTCAAAAGGTAGGTCTAAGATTTCTTACTATGCAAAAGGCATATGAGTGTCAAATCAGGGGTTTTGTGAAGTATCTTGACGAAAAAAAATGTAGCTTGTATTGAAGCCGAAGGAGAAGAGAAAGATTTGGAAATATTCATAAAATTTACAAGTAAAGGTCCTCCTTTATCTGTAATTAAAAAAGTTGTAATTGAAGAAGGAGCATTAAATAACTTTACTTCTTTTGACATAGTTCACACTAATGTAAAATCTAATCTGGAAACTGTCTGAACCTTTTTCAATAAAAACCTACAATAAACATTTTAAGACTTATTCCCATTATTTCGATTTTCAATTTCGTTTTTTGTAATTAAATTAAATAAAAGTTGTAATTTTGTTTGTAAAACTATATATTTTAAAATAGAACCAATTAATAATTTAAAATAAAACTAATGAATTACATTCCCAAAACCAGGCATATTTCTTTGTATTTAGCAATAGTTTCAACCATAATTCTAACAGTTTGGGATTTAGCAACACCAAGGGGCTGGGGCGAATGGGCTTTATATATTCTTCCATTGCTGGTTCTTTACCGTTATTCCTCTTCGGAAAAAATGTTTATACCTTCAGCTTTTATACTTAGTGCTTTGGTATTTATCGGTTTTTTTTTCAGTCCCGGAACTATTATACGATTAGATGTAGCAATATTCAACAGGATTTTAGCTGTTACTATGATATTCCTTCTGGCATATCTTTTAAACAGATATAAAAAGATTCACAACGAATTGAACTACCTAAACATAATCCTGGAGGAAAAGGTAAGGGCGAGGACAAAAGAGGTTGATAATTTCTTTTCAATTGCTTTAGATCTTTTAATCATAGCTGACACTAATGGCTATTTCAGAAGGCTAAGCAAGCAATGGGAAAAAACTTTGGGATATACTTTGGAAGACATGGAAGGAAAGAATTATTTAGATTTCGTACATCCTGATGATATTGGAAGCACAATGAATGCTGTAAATGAATTAAAAACACAAAATAATGTTAATGATTTTGTAAACAGGTATCGCTGCAAGGATGGTTCTTTTAGATGGATAGAATGGCGTTCGATTCCCGCAGGAGATTTAATATATGCCGCTGCTCGTGATATTACAGATAGCAAAAAAGCAGATGAAAAATTAAAGAACAGCGAAAGTTTTCTTAACAGTATTGTTGAGAATATACCAAATATGATTTTTGTCAAGGATGCCGAAGAGCTCAGATTTGTTCGTTTTAATAAAGCAGGTGAAGATTTGTTGGGTTACAGCAGGACTGACCTATACGGTAAAAATGATAATGATTTATTTCCAAAGGAACAGGCAAAATGGTTTATAGACAAGGACAGGAGTGTTTTAAATTCAAAAGAACTTCTTGATGTTCCTGAAGAATCAATTAATACAGCAAAGCATGGAGAGAGAATACTTCATACAAAGAAAATTCCAATACTAGATGAAGTAGGCAAACCCAAGTTTCTTTTAGGTATTTCAGAAGATATTACAGAACGCAAACAATCTGAAGAAGATTTAAAATCCAGAAATGTTTTGTTAACTACACAGATGGAATCATCATTTGAAGGTATACTTGTGGTTGATGAAAAGGGGAAAATTCAATCCTATAATCAAAGGTTTGTTAAAATGTGGGGTATTCCCGCTGAAATAATTAAAATAAAATCAGATGAGCAGGCTTTAAAATATGTGATTGATAAGCTCATAAAACCGGATGAGTTTATTCAAAAAGTAAAACATCTTTATGAACATATTCATGATATAAGCACAGACGAAATTAATTTAAAAGATGGAAGAATTTTTTATCGTTATTCTTCTCCGATGATTGATAAAGACGAATATTATTACGGAAGAGTTTGGTACTTCAGGGATATAACAGAACAAAGACATTCAGAAGGAGAATTACGTATTGCCAAAGAAACTGCTGAAGTTGCCAACAGGTCAAAAACAGAGTTTCTTGCAAATATGAGTCATGAAATCAGGACACCAATGAATGCAATACTTGGTTTTGCTGAGTTACTAAAAAATAAAGTAATTGATGAAACAGGAATTGACTATTTGAGTGGCATTGAAACGGGTGGCAAAAATCTTCTGCTTTTAATAAATGATATTCTTGACCTTTCAAAAATTGAAGCAAACAGGATTGAAATATTTTACGAACCAGTCAATTTGTATGGAATATTAAAAGAACTTGAGCAAATTTTCACTTTCCAGGCAAAAAAGAAGGAAATAGACCTGAGCTTTGAGATTAGCCCTGTAATACCTAAGTATCTTGTTCTCGATCACGTAAGAATTAGACAGATTTTATTAAATCTTATAGGAAACGCAATCAAATTTACTCACCATGGTTATGTGAAATTAATTGTTGAATCTATTGAAAACATTGAAGATTCGAGCAAAGTAAACCTAATTATAAAAGTAAAAGATACGGGCATAGGTATATCACCTGCCCAGGTAAAGAAAATATTTGAAGCTTTTTATCAGCAAGAAGGTCAAAGTACCAGAAAATATGGAGGTTCGGGCTTAGGCTTAACTATATCTAGGCGTCTTATTGAAATGATGAATGGAACAATAAGTATTGAAAGTTTCCCTGGTAAAGGAACAATATTTAGTGTAAATATGAATAATATTAGCATATCTTTATTGCATAATGAAGAAACTTCTGAGGAACTAAATACTGTACCAGCTAACTTAGCTTTTGAAGAAGCAAAAATCATGTTAGTTGAAGACGTTGAAAGTAATAGAAAAATTGTCAAAGGATTTCTTGAAAACTATAATATTCAAATCATAGAAGCTTTTGATGGAAAACATGCAGTTGATACTTTGTTGAAAATAAAACCCGACCTCATTCTTATGGATATTCAAATGCCAATAATGGATGGTTATTATGCTACAGAATTAATTAAAAAAAACAAGGAATATGAAAAAATCCCTGTAATTGCACTTACTGCTGCATCATCTAAAGCAAACATTGAAAAAATTCAAAATTTATTTGATTATTATCTTCAGAAACCTGTTGGCAGAAGTAAGCTTATTAATACTCTTATGAAGTATTTAAAATATAATATTTCTGAACCATTAGATATAGATAAAAACATCTCGTACTTAGAAGCTTTTAAAACCGATATTCAAAAATTACCAGAAATAATTGTTGAGCTTGAGATGAATTATTTACCTTTTATTAGTGAATTAAAGGAACATAAAATTATCAATCAAATTATAGAATTTGCAATAAAGCTTGAAAAATACGGAAGAGATTCAGGAGCGGAAGTGATAGTACATTTTGCTAAGGAGCTTCTATTAGCTGCCCGTTCCTTTAATATTGATAATATTGACAAGGTTCTTGATGATTTTATTCCTTTTATAAAAGCGCTGAAAACCAATTCTAATTATCAGGATAATAATATATAAAACAGAATGTGTAAATGAAAACTATAGCGGAAATAACAAGTAAACTACCACTTATACTAATTGTTGATGATATTCCCGAAAATCTTATAGTAATTGGTACAATTTTACTTAAAGAAAAATACAATATTATACCTGCATCTGCTGGAAAAAATGCAATAGAAGTAGCACGCAAGGAAAGACCAGATTTAATTCTTCTAGATATACAAATGCCTGTTTGCGATGGTATTTCTGCGCTTACTCAAATGCCGGATATGGATGGTTTTGAAGTTTGCAGGATACTTAAAAACGATTCAACTACAAAAGATATTCCGATAATTTTTTTGACAGCAAAGGTCGAGCAGGATAATATCGTAAAGGGGTTTGAAATAGGAGGGGACGATTATATTACAAAGCCATTTAAGTCAAAAGAGATGATAGCAAGAGTGCAAACTCATCTGAAACTAAGATTCGCAATGCTGCAATTAAAAGAACTTAATTCAACAAAGGATAAATTCTTTTCAATTATTACACATGATATCAAAGGACCTTTCTCTGCTATGCTTCGGGTTTCAGATAAGCTTTACAAAAGCGCTGTCGAAACTGATATTCAGCAAATCCGTGATATAAGCCTGGTATTAAATCATGCAATAAAATATGCATCAGACTTATTAGACAACCTTTTACTTTGGTCAAGGTCGCAAACGGGTCGTATTGAATACAGACCTGATAGTATTTATTTAAAGGCTGTTATAGAAAGCTGCTTAAAATCAGTTCTACTTATTGCTCAGAATAAAAAAATTGAAGTATTTAACGATGTTTCTGATAATATTCAAGTATTTGCTGATATAAATATATTAATGACCATTTTGCGAAATTTGATTAGTAATGCGGTGAAATATACCGGAATTGATGGAAATGTAAGAATTAATGCTACCATAAAAGATAGCCAGGTTGAAGTAATAGTAAGTGATACAGGCGTTGGAATTTCTAAGGAAAATTTAGAAAGACTATTTACAATAGATTATAAATGCA
>CAZMDE010000096.1:0-8323 GCA_964564355.1 uncultured Bacteroidales bacterium
AGATTTCATATTCCTTATGCTTCCAGAATTAACAACGTTTCCAAAACTGTAAAATATAATGAATTACTTAAAAGGAAGGATATTATAAATAAAAATAATACATATAAACAACAAAAAATAGAATTTTTTAAAGAATATTTAGTAAATATAAGAAATACTAAACCACAGTTTTATTATACATTTATTAATGACAGGTACAGGAATATATTTATTAATAAGGAGCCAAATGATACTACTTTAAGAATGTTTGATGGAAATATGCCAAAACCGGATTATTTAAAGAAGTTTACATACCGGGAATTTTATAATATTAATAATAACTCGTTTAAAGATAAAATGTATCAGTTTGATGTAAAAAATAAAAAAAGTAATTATTGGTTATTATTATATCATGTTTATTATAAAATTTGTTCTTTGATTTTCTGGAATATTTTTTGGGCTATCAGTTTTGTAGGCATAATGATATACACTGCATATTCTTTTTTTATAAGCAGATTCAGAAATAAAAATGCTTTTATTATTCTTTCAATATGCTTAATTCATTTTATTTCTATTATTGTTGTTACATTTGCTCATGGCAGGGTTCAGACAAGATATGTTTCAGTTACAGTTTTTATATTATACCTTGTACTTGCTTTAATACCAATTCTTTTTAATAAACGCAGAATAATAGGTGAAATAGTAAAAACTAATTAAATTTGAACCCATAAAGTGTTTGTCAAATTGATATTATAAATTCGAAATTCCAATGTTAAATAATAAAACTATTGCTGTTGTTGTTCCAGCTTACAATGAAGAAAAACAAATCAGAATGGTGATTGATACTATGCCTGATTTTGTTGACAGGATTATTATTGTTAATGACTGTTCTAAGGATAAGACTGGAGATATTGTAATAGAATGTATTAGTAATGATGTAAAAGAGACAAAACAAATAGATAATATAACAAACAAAGTAATCTGGAACAAATACAATCATGCAGATTTTGTATTACAGAATATTAATAAGGAAGAATTAAAATATTTTACTCCTTGCGAAATATATAATACTAATCCTGAGAAAGACAGAATAATTTTAATTAATAATCTTAAAAATGCAGGGGTAGGCGGATCAATTGCAATTGGATACAAATGGTGTAAAGATTATGGAATAGATTGCACTGCAGTAATGGCAGGCGATGCCCAGATGGATCCTGAGGAGTTAAAGGATATTTGCAAACCTGTAATTGAAGAAAACATTGATTATGTAAAAGGAAACCGTTTGATTCACCGCAGCGCTTTGTTGGTTATACCCAAGTTGAGATTTTTCGGGAATTCTATTTTATCAATCATGACTAAAATTGCTTCAGGCTATTGGCATGTTTCAGATACACAAACAGGTTTTACTGCTATTTCAAACAAAGCTTTGAATGCTATCAGGCTTCATAAAATATATAAGACTTATGGTATGCCTAATGACATGCTTGTTAAATTAAATATTGCATTTTGTACAATTAAGGAAGTTGAAATAAAACCTGTTTACTATGTAGGAGAGAAATCTAAAATGAAATTATTAAAAGTAATACCAAAAATTTCATTATTGCTTTTAAAATCTTTTTTCAGACGATTATGGATTAAATATCTGTTCCGTGATTTCCATCCGCTGTTTTTACTGTATAATTTTTCCTTTTTTTTAGGAATACTCGATTTGCATTATTTTATTAAAGTGTTAAAAACTTTGCTTAATGGTACAAATGCTTCATTTGAAACTTTATTTGCTTTTACATTTTTAACCATTAGCAGTTTTCAGTCCCTCTTATTCGCGATGTGGATGGACATTCAGGATAATGAAAGACTTTATAAATCTTGATATTTTAGACTTTTGATTAATGATTTTTATATTAATTTGAAATATTAAACCTGAAACTAATTTAAAATGTGTGGAATTTTTGGAATAGTATCAAACTCAAATAAATCTTTATCTTATGAACTTACAAATAAGATAATTAATACATTATTTGAGCTTTCCTCTACCAGAGGTAAAGAATCTTCCGGAATTGCCATTAAAAATCTGAGAACTAAAAAGATTTCAGTTTATAAAGATGCATTACCGGCTTCAGGGCTTATTAAATCAAAAGAATATAATAATTTCATAAGTGATTCGCTTTCACAAAATTTTGACAAAAGTTCAGACAATAATCAATTTGCTTTGATATCCCATGCCAGGTTAGTGACAAATGGCACACAGGATGATAACAATAATAATCAGCCAGTCATAAAAAATGGAATTGTAGCAGTACACAATGGAATTGTCGTAAATGTTGATGCTTTGTGGAAAAAACACAATGATTTAAACAGGCAATATACTGTAGATACTGAGGTTATAATTGAACTTTTTAAACAAAATCTTAAGATTACCTCTTCAATCAGTAAGGCAATCAAAGAAACCTTCAGAGAGATTTATGGATATGCTTCCATTGCTTTATTGATCGATGATCTCAATAAGATGGTAATAGCCTCAAATAATGGCTCTTCTTATTGTATGTACAATGAGAAAAATGATATTTTCATTTTTGCTTCAGAACGGTATATCCTTGCTAAACTCGTAGAAAATCTTGGTTTAGAAAAAATCTTCGGAAAACTTATTATCGAATGGATAAATCCCGGTACAGGTTATATTTTAGATATTGAGAATTCTACGAAAAATAAATTCTCAGTAAATGATACAGAAAATGATTCCGTAAACCTGCAGTTTCAAAAGGATATAATTGTTGATTCTTCACCTGTCATAGAAATTGAAAGTATTTCTCTTAATACAGGAAACCCTGAATATTACAGGTCATTATTGCAGTATAATATTGAAGATATCAGTAATCTGAAAAGATGCTCCAAATGCCTGTTGCCTGAGACTTTTCCTTTTATTCATTTTGATGATAAAGGAACCTGCAATTACTGTAATAATTATAAGAAAATCCAGGTTCAGGGAAAAGAAGAGCTGCTTAAATTAGTCGAGCCATATAGAAACAGGGAGAAAAAACCTGAATGCCTTATTACTTTCAGCGGAGGTCGGGATAGCAGCTATTTACTGCATTATGTGGTAAAGGAATTAAACATGACTCCTATTGCTTATTCCTATGATTGGGGAATGATAACTGACCTTGCCAGGAGAAACCAATCGAGACTATGCGGCAAATTAGGTGTTGAGCATATTCTGGTATCTGCAGATATTAGACAAAAGAGAAGCAATATCAGTAAGAATGTTTCTGCCTGGTTAAAAAAGCCTAATCTCGGAACTATTCCATTATTTATGGCTGGTGATAAGCAATATTTTTATTATGCTAACCAGCTAATGAAAATAAACAATCTTGACCTGGCTTTTTTGGGAGAAAATCAGCTTGAAAATACAAATTTTAAATCCGGATTCTGTGGCATTAAACCTTCTTTTGATAAAGAAAGAATTTATTCACTTTCATTAAAAGATAAAATTAAAATGTCTGCATTTTATGGGAAGGAATACCTGTTAAACCCTTCTTACATTAATTCATCTTTATATGATACACTCTGGGCTTTCTTCTCATATTATGTAATGCCGCATAATTTGTTTAATATTTATAATTACATAAGATGGGATGAGAAAATCATTGAAGATGCTTTGTTAAATGAATACGACTGGGAACTTTCTCCTGACACAAAAACAACATGGAGGATAGGGGATGGGACTGCTCCTTTTTATAATTATATTTATTATACAGTAGCAGGCTTTTCAGAAATTGACACTTTCCGGAGCAATCAGATAAGAGAAGGGGTATTGACCAGAGAAGAAGCATTAAAACTTGCTAATGATGAAAATAAACCAAGGTATGAATCAATAAAATGGTACCTAGATACTATAGAGCTTGACTTCGATTCTGTTATTAAAAGAATAAATAAAATTCCTAAATTATATACATCCGGATAAATCCTCATAAATCTGCAAACTGAACTGTAAAAAATAATGAAGAAAAGCATCCTAATCGTTTCTACATCTTATCCCCGTTGGGATGAAGATATTGAGGGCGGAGGTTTTTTTGTTCACCAGTATGCCAGACAGCTTGTTGAAAATTATGAAGTATTTGTTTTAGCCCCATTCCTTAAAGGTTCCAAAGAATCTTATATTTTTGACGGAGTTAATGTTGTAAGATATAAATATCTATTATGCAATAAATCTAATCTTATTAACAAAAGCGGGCTCGTTGAAACTCTCAGAAAGAAAAAGTATTATTTTTTACAGCTCCCTTTTCTTTTTATATCTCTTTTATTTGGAATTAAAAGAATTGTAAAAAAGCAAAAGATAGATTTAATTCATGCATTCTGGATATTGCCTAATGGATTATTTTCTGTTTTATTTAAAAACTTATTTTGCAGAAACATAAAAATAATTGTCAGTGCTTTGGGAAGCGATATAAATATTGAATACGGTTCAATAGGTTTATTTCTGAAAAAAATAGTCCTGAGAAATGTTGATACTATTACTGTTGTTAGTAAAGATTTAAAAAGAAAATTAGAATTACTGGGTTTTAAAAAGAATTTATCAGTAATTCCTATGGGCATAGATACTCAGCTTTTTAAACCTGTTGATTCTGAAATAAAAGTTAAGGGAAAATTTAAAATAACAGGGAAATTGATATTTTTTATTGGTGTATTTAATGAATATAAGGGTATAAGATATCTTATAGAAGCCATGACTGATATATTAAATAAATATCCTGATACTAAATTATTATTATCCGGTACCGGAATTGGACAACCTGAAATGATTAAACTTGCAAATGATTTAAAAATAAATAATAATGTTATTTTTACAGGGTATATTAGTACTATTGATTTGATAGATTATTATTCGGCTGCTGATGTTATTGTATTTCCGTCTTTGAATGAAGGAACGCCTATTGTAATGCTGGAAGCTTTAAGCTGTGGAGCAATATTAATAACCAGCGACATACCTGTATTTAAAGAGCATATTAACGAAGGCATTAATGGTTTTTGTATCCCCTGCAGGTCTTCAAAAGCTATAGCTGACAAGATTGATATAATATTTTCAGATTATGATAGATATAGATCTAACAAACAGATTTCAAGACAATATATAATTGATAATTATGACTGGAAAGTTATAGGCGAAAAGTTTTCTGATGAAATAAATAAACTCATTAATTAACATATGAATTTTAAAGGTAAAAATGTATTAGTTACAGGTGCCTCAGGTTTTATTGGCTCTCACCTGACTGAAAAATTAGTTAAAGAAGGTGCAAATGTTAAAGCTTTTATTAGGTATAACTCAAAAAACAATTGGGGTTGGCTGGAAAATAATAAGGAAATTGAGGTTATTACCGGAGATATTAGGGATTATGATTCAGTTAGTAAAGCTGTAAAGAATTCCGAATATATTTTTCATTTGGCTGCCCTTATCGGTATTCCTTATTCTTATGTTTCTCCTTTAGCATATATAAGGACTAATATTGAAGGAACCTATAACATACTTGAAGCTGCAAAACAATTTGAATGTTCAAATATTCTTGTAACATCTACCAGCGAGACCTATGGAACTGCACAATATGTTCCCATAGATGAAAATCACCCCCTGGTTGGTCAATCACCTTATTCTGCATCTAAAATAGGCGCAGACCAGATGGCTATCAGTTATTATAAATCATTTAATTTACCTGTAAAGATTGTACGACCTTTTAATACTTATGGTCCGAGACAATCTGCAAGGGCAATTATACCTACAGTAATTTCTCAAATTTGTGCAGGAAAAAAAGAAATTCATATTGGTAATCTTCGTCCTACAAGAGATCTAACTTTTGTACTTGACACTGTTGCCGGGTTTCTTGAAATAGCAAAATCTTCAGAACTTTTTGGAGAAGTAACCAATATTGGTATGAACACCGAAATTTCTATAGAAAATCTTGCAATATTAATTTCTGAAATTATGAATGTAAAGATAATATTGAAATCTGATCAGGACAGAATCAGGCCTAAGGATAGTGAAGTAGAAAGACTTTTTTGCGACAACTCTAAAATAATTAAATCTACAGAATGGATGCCCAAATATACATTGCAGGAAGGATTAAATATAACTTATGAATGGATGAAAAAAAATATGAATTATTATAAACCGGATATATACACTATTTAAAATGCAAGCAATTATTTTAGCCGGAGGGAAAGGAACCAGGTTAAAACCTTTTACTTCAAACTTTCCTAAACCATTAGTACCTATAGGTGATAAACCTATTCTTGAAATAGTGCTTAAACAATTGAAACATTTTGGATTTACTGATATAACAATTGCAGTGAATCATTTAGCAGAACTAATTATGGCTTTTTTTGGTGATGGCTCTAAATTAGGCTTGAAAATTAAGTATTCTATTGAAGATACACCTCTTGGAACAGCTGGTCCACTTTCAATAATCGATGACCTTGATGATAATTTTCTGGTTATGAATGGAGATTTACTTACAACTTTAAATTTCAAAGAATTATTCGATTACCATCTAAACAATAATGCCATTGCCACAATTACAACCTATAAAAAAGAGCTGAAAATTGACCTGGGTGTATTAGAAATTCAAAACAATAACCTGGTAGATTATATTGAAAAACCTGTTTATTCTTTTAATGTCAGCACAGGTATATATATATTCAATAAAAAAATCATCAAAGAGTTACCATTTAATGTAAAATATGATTTACCTGACCTGATTAAAAAACTTCTGGCTAATAAAAAAAGTGTAAATTGCTTTTCAAAAGATTTTTTTTGGCTTGATATAGGTAGGGTTGATGATTATGAAAATGCATTAGAGATCTTTACTCAAAAGCAAAAAGATTTTCTTCATGAAGAGTAAAATTTTAATATTCGGCATCAGTGGTTTCACTGGTAAACATCTTGTGAGATATTTGGTAAGAAATAATTTGTTGAATGATTATTATGTCAAAGGGTATGATATAAATGAAAGTCCTGAAAATTATCCGGTAGAAACTCAAATTTTAGACTTAACTTTAAAAAATGAATTGGAAGAAATAATTATATCAGAAAAACCTGATTATATAATTAATCTTGCATGCTCAACTAATAATAACGATTTTGAAAGTTTAATAAAAATAAATGTTAATCTGCCTAAGAATATTATAGACATTATTATCAGTAAAAAAATTATCCTTAAAAAACTTCTGCTTATTGGCTCTGCTGCTGAATATGGTTCTAATATAAATTTGCCTCTTACTGAGGAATCTGAGCTTTGTCCTGTAAATTTATATGGTCTTTCAAAAGTTTATCAATCTAAGCTTGCTGAATATTATTTTAGATTACATTCTATAAACATTAATGTAGCAAGGACTTTTAATATATTTTCTGATGATTTACCTGCCAATTTATCAATTGGTTCTTTTATAAAACAGATTAATGATCTTGAGGATGGTGGAACCTTGAATGTCGGGAATTTAAACTCTAAGCGGGATTTTCTTCAAATTGAAAATATTATTGATGCATATTGGAAAATCCTGATTACCGGAAAAAATGGTCAGGTTTATAATGTCTGCAGCGGAAAATCAATTTTAATTAAAGATATTCTTGATTGGTTAATTTCTAAATCCGGAAAAAAAATAAATATTAATTGTGAAACTTCAAGATATAAGGAATTTGATATTATTGACAGTTATGGAGATAATAAAAAGCTTTTAAATCAATTATCATGGAAACTATTTTCATTAGATTTTGGAAAATCATGAACTGTTTCTTAAAAAATCTCTAACTTTTTTATTAACCTGATACTCAATATTTGAGAAAAACACCACAATTTATTGTGGTGTAAATAAGAATTCCCCACAATTTACCTATAACCGCTTCAGCGGTTTCTACGCTCGTTATTTTTTTTTATTTGGTATATCCTGCTATGCCCGATGACTTAGCGGTTAAATTTTTATTTGTTTTCACTTCTTAAATTAAAGGTATAATATATATTAATTTGTAATACGCGGTGCAATTTTAGTTTTTTTAAGAAAATTATAAGAACCTTTAATTAAAAAGGTTGCATTTAATTTGATAGAATACCACATAGCCCATTGTAATAATAAGCTAATGCTTTTATAACAAACAAGATAATATATACCTTTTAATAATCCTGCTTTATAATAAGATCTGCTTAATTTCATATTATCTCTTGCTTCAGACAGATCATTATCATTAACTAATTTTAAAAACGAATAATAGCAATATTGTCTTGCTAAAGCCATTTTATAGTATATCTCAGGCGCACCTGTGCTCTCAAAATAAATCTTATAAGTTAAAAGAGTTTCATCTAAT
>CAZMDE010000097.1:0-2455 GCA_964564355.1 uncultured Bacteroidales bacterium
AATTTGGTAATTTGTAATTTGGTAATTTGGTAATTTGTATTTTGCCTTATACCTTACCCCTTACGCCTTATGCCTAAATTGCCTTACCCCTTACGCCTATATTGTAATTTGGTAATTTGGTAATTTGGTAATTTGGTAATTTGTATTTTGCCTTATCCCTTACGCCTTACGCCTTATGCCTAAATTACCTTATCCCTTACGCCTATATTGTAATTTGGTAATTTGGTAATTTGTATTTTGCCTTATCCCTTACCCCTTACGCCTTATGCCTAAATTGCCTTATGCCTAAATTGCCTTATGCCTAAATTGCCTTATGCCTAAATTGTCTTATCCCTTTATTGAATATATACTTTTTTAACGTACACATTTTCTTTAGTCACAAGTCTTACAAAGTAAGCACCCGGAGCAACTCCTAAATTTATTCTCAATTCTCCATTCTCAATTCTCAATTCTTTTACATTTTGGCCTAAAGAATTATAGATGCTTAATACTGCCTCTTCGCTCTTCCCTCTTCGCTCTTCGCTACTCAAATAGTTTACATAAAGTATATTATTATTAGTATAAGCATCAAACAATTCACCTGCTGCTTGCTGATTACTGATTCCTGATTGCTGACTTGTGAACTTTAAAAAGAATCTGTTTGCATCATCATCAACATTAATATCAAATGAATATGAAGGATTACTATTAAGATTTTGTAATACTCCCTTCTTGCTGTCAAGCAGGTAAACTGTCACCCCTGCAGGTATATTATTCAATTTATCCGAAGTTATTATATACTTCCCTGACGTATACACCTCAACACCTATAGGTATAATAAGATTTTCCTTCAGCTCAGGCAAAGCATTCGCGGCTAATCTAATATCCCCTGCAAGGGAATATACATTGGGGTATTCCGGGTCTGTATTCAGAATCTTATATGCATCATATTTGTTATCAAATATATCATTAGCATCAGGAATAAAATAAATAAGAGTTTCATCTTTTTTATTTATTGTATTTGACGAGCTAACACTAAGTCTTATCAAAGGATATCTAGAATCTCCTTTTGATGATTTAAAATATTCCTTATACATGGTCATAGCATCATTTGATACTGTCCTCGATGAAGCAGGGAAAGTCAGATTCACAGGAGGACCTTTTTTAATTACGTTTATATAAAAAGCCTGTGTTGAAGGTATATATTGACTTACCCATTCAGGACTATTAGCACCCGTAAAACCATTATAATAACCCCAGGTTCCGGTATTATATGGACCACTTTGTACAAAAAAGTATGCATATACACCTATATCACCAGTAGGTTTAGCCATCACTACTTCCCAGTCAATCGGACATGGATATGGGTTACCTACCAGGTTCCATCCATTACCTCCCTGCTCTTTAGTATATGCAAATCCATTTATTAAATCAGTTGCGCCTCTAAAATCAATTTTTACATTATCGTGGTAAGTATCTGTACTTTCCGGTGATCTTGTGATAGGGATGCTAAGATTTTCATTATTAAAAGCATTTCCGGATATTGTTGATATAAAATCAATATTGCGGGAAGAAGGCACTACAAGTGCATAACCCTTCATAGGTGTCATAGATTCTGTTTTACTGTCTGGCACCTTCCAGCAATTTCTATCCTCTTGTGCAAGATGAGTATGAGCTTCGTCCACCTTCCATATATTCGGGAACTTAGATACAGGTAAAGCTACGTCAGGATTATACCACACATTAGGAGAGAGATTCACTAATGGAACGTCATCATCCAATTGCTGTAATGTTGCAATGTTATCAGGTGAAGTAACTTTTAAAGGAGATGTGAGAAAACAATACCAGTTTGCACCTGTGAATTTGAAATTCCTGTTGAGAGTAGTTGTTCCTTCAACATTAAGGGTCCCGTTGTCAAGAATTGCACCGGGAAGCTGTGTACTTGAGGTTAAATCAGAAAGTAAGGTTAGGTTCCCTCCCACATTTAATGTCCCGTCAATTGTCAGGCTTGCTCCTGGGTTAAGCGTGATATTCATACAAACACCTGTTTTACCTGAATTAATAATTGGTTGATTATAAACATTAACACCATCTGTCTTTCTTATCAAAACATCTTCATCACTAAATGGAGGTCTGTTGCCTACCCAGTTTCCATTAGTATTCCAGTCAGAGTCGGTTAACCCGTTCCATACTGCACTACTAACGCAGTTATTGACTGTAACCATAACATCAAATCTTGCAGAACTTTCGCAAGCAGCTACTGTCTGGCTTGCATAATAATGAGTGCTATTTATTAAAGCAGTAGAAGATCCATATACAGTTCCTCCGCTTGCTTGATTGTACCATTGTATAGCAGTACCCGTTGCAGCCAAATTAGCTACTTTTGAATTTGCTCCGGCACAGAAGGATTGAGACGATGAGCCTGTCGGTGCTCCCGGTGTTGTGTTTACTGTTACTGATACTGCATTTCTTAATG
>CAZMDE010000097.1:2555-8315 GCA_964564355.1 uncultured Bacteroidales bacterium
AACTATCTTGCCTTCTGATGAACAATAGGTCGGTGTTGGTGAACCTGTCGGTGCTCCCGGTGTTGTGTTTACTGTTACTGATACTGCATTTCTTAATGTGCTCTCGCAATCTGTTGTAGTCTGGCTTGCATAATAAGTTCCTGTTACCAATGTTTCCGTACCTGTATAAAGTGTCCCTCCGCTTGATGCAGAATACCATTTAATATTGCTTCCTGTTACTAATGATGTTAAGTCAGAAACTATCTTGCCTTCTGATGAACAATAGGTCGGTGTTGGTGAACCTGTCGGTGCTAAAGGTAATTCAATTACCGTTACTTCTGGCGTGATACTCATCTCCAAAGTACAATTCGTCGATGCATTTGTTGCCAGCACATTAAATGTTGTAGTAATGGTGAGGTTTTCTGTCGGTAAATAAATTGTATTTCCATCACCATCAATAGGACTGTTTATACCAGAGTCATCTGCATCATTTCTTAATTGATAGTTAAAACCAATTACTGATGCTGCCACTGTAATATCAGTTCCGTTTCCTGAACATACTGATGACAGTACTGCTGCAACAGTTCTATCTGCCGGCAGGGCATTTATAGTTACAGTTGGCGTATTGGTCATCTGTAAGGTACAGCTTGCTGCATTTGTTGCCAGCACATTAAATGTGGTAGCAGTAGTCAGGCTTCCTGTTGAAAAATAAATATCATTTCCATCTCCTGTAACAGGACTGCCTATCTCAGAGTCATCTGCATCATTTCTCAACTGGTAGCTAACTCCGCTTATTGCTGCTGTTACTATGATGTTAACTCCGGTTCCGAAACAAACAGAGGATACTCCGGCTGTCACAGTTCTATCTGTAGGCAGGGCATCTACATTTACTGTTGGTGTATTGGTCATCTGTAAGGTACAGCTTGCTGCATTTGTTGCCAGCACATTAAAAGTAGTAGCGCTGGTAAGATTTCCTGTAGGTAAATTAATGGTATTTCCATCTCCTGCAACAGGACTGCCTATCTCAGAGTCATCTGCATTATTTCTTAACTGATAGCTAACTCCACTTACTGATGATGCCACTGTAATATTAGTTCCGCTTCCCGAGCATACTGATGACACTTCTGCTGCAACAGTTTTATCTGTAGGTAATGCATTTACTGTTAATGTTGCAGCAGCAGATGAAGTTGTGCTGACTGAACAATTTGTAATTTTACATCTATAGTTAAAATTATTGTAAGAGGCATCTGCATTTGTAATTGTCAGAGTATTGGTAGTTAAAGCAGAGCCAGAAGTAACAGCAGTGGTTCCATAAACACCTGTATTGGTAAGGTTCGTCCAGTCTGTGCTTGAGCTGCCACAACTAACTGATGAGCATACCTGCCATTGATAGTCATAATTTGCAGTACCTGTAACTGTTACAGTCATTGTAGCGATTCCGCTACCGGCACAAAACGCTGTAGGATTTGTCGGATCTCCATTGGTTGCAATTGAAACAGGAGTACAAGATAAAGCGCCAAACTCATCTGCACCAATATCCGGTCCATTAGTAGGAGGTGTTCCGCTTGCGCGTGTTTCTCCTTCAATATCAGTAGTTACACCGTCAGATGTCAGATCAGCTCCCCTATTGCTGACAAACTGATAGCTTTGCCCATCAGTTAGATCAATCAGTAATTCCCCAGGCATAGTTGCAGTAAATAAATTTACAGGATTAAGAGTTCCTGAACCAAAATTTGAAGTACTTGAAGTATATGTAGCAGAATAGCTGTTAGCATCTCCGCCCACTACCTGCCAAGCTGTAAGGTCAGCCTTGGTTGTAGTTCCCCAATTACCAAGATATGATCTGGTTGCACCGGCATTATTGAAAAGGAAGTTATTATTACTGTTCCAGTTTGTTGCATAGTTTGATGTTCCGTAATTATTTATTGCTGCATTATAAGAACCTCCTGAACGTGTATTGATGAAAATATTATCCCTTAGTTTGATAACATCTCCTGTAGAAGTTCCATTAGCACCGCACAGTCTTAGGAATGCACTGGATGAATTAACAGATCCGCTATTAGTACCGTCAACCCAAATTGTATTATAGAAAACATTAGTAGTAGAAGTAGACCCAAGAGCAACATCAAGACCATTTATTTCAAGGTCAGTAGTAGTTCCTCCGTTATTATCAAGATAAACCATATTGTTGTATATCTTCCAATTTCCAATTCCTGTACCACCCGGAGTGCCCATTGTAACAAGGATACCATCAGTTCCGCCATTAACATCGGTGCTTGGCATACCCCAAACAAGATTATTATACATTGAACCACTAACTGTTAAACCATTATCTATGCTGATATAGATAGCAGCCTGACCTCCATGGTTTCCAGATGAGCCGTCATTATAATTAGCCGGTCCGGTTACAATATTATCTGCAATAATGTTATTGCTTGATGAAGCAGCAGGAGTTAATCTTATTCCGTAAGTATTAGTAAGCTTTGCAAAACATTCAGCTCCCTGCATAACATTACCGGTTATTACAGCAGTTCCTGAACTTTTATAATTAATAAGCTGTACACCACCTCCGGCATTTCCATCACCATTCTGAATAATATACTTGAATTCGTTATTAGTGATTGTTATAGCACCAGTTCCGATTGTTTCAACCCCATAAATATAACCCTGGTTAAGAGAGCCGGCACCACCTTCCACTTCAATAAGGTCAGCAGTAGTTAGGTTATTGTCGAAAATCTGTGCAAGCGAACCTCCGAAAATATTATGGTCAATAGTGGCAGCAGTGCTTCCATTAGTCTGAATACAGGTAAAAGCAGTATAATTAGTACCGCTCATGAAAATCCTTTTAATAGTATTATAATTAATATTATTATTAGTATTTCCTTCATTAATTATCATACCATAGTTCCAAACAATACCTGAATTGTAAGAATTCACCCAACCGGCAGAGCCACCGCATTGCGGAGCACTGCCTCCAATATAATTGTATGACAAAGTATTATTATTGGAAGAAGAACCAGGAGTGAAATTAATTGCACACTGTTTACCTGTAGTAATTTCAAAAGTGTTATAGATACTGTTATTCTGAATATCCCAATAGCTTCCGTTACCTGTTGAAGTTACATTAATACCATAAGCTGTTCCAGGGTCGCCAAAGTTGAATATATTATTATAAGTAATAGTATTATGATGATTAGGATATGAAGCAGAACCATTTGACAAAATCATATTTGTGGACAAATAGGTAGTAGCATCCCCTATATTATTATGGTCAATAGTTAAGTAACTATTACCATCAGTTCCGGTGCTTGTTGACATCAAAACCACTGCACCTGTTGTGGATGCAGCAGAAGATAGATTCAGATTACAATATTTAACGGAAATATGATTGGCATTATTTTGGAATACAACAGTATTGTAAGTCGAACTGGTAGTATTTTTAAAAGTAAGCCATTTGTTACCATCATTGTTATATTGTCCGTCAATTGTAACATTAGCAGCACCATCAAAACCTATCATTCCAGGATAAGCGGAAATACCTGTACTCCCGCTTGCTGTATAAGCTGTTGCACTGGATGGTTTGATAAGCAGATTAAAAGGACCTCCGCTGCAAACTGAAAGAGCTTTAAGAAAAACAGGAGTTGTTGGTTCAGTAGTATTTCCCTGAACAAGAACTGTAACATCATTAGCAAATTCGCTGTTATTAAGTGCATCGAACAAACTGCTGAAAGTAGTGAAATTAGGAGGGCTGGCAGAACCACTGCCATTTACTGTCAAACCGCTTGCCGGAACTCCTGCATATCCGGCAAAGGTATATGTGACAGCAGAGGTTGTGAATCCATTAGGTAAAGTTGATGTTGCAACAATAGTATAAAAAGTTCCTGAAGTAAAAGTAAATGATCCCAGGTTTTTTACAACTGTTGCTCCGGGAGCAAGATTTAAGCTTGTATAATTCTGAGTGGTCTGAGAAGCACCGTTAACAGTCCATGCAACAGTAAGAGAGTTCAGAGTAAGAGAACCGGTATTTTTAACAGTAGCAGTCACGGTTTGAGTGCCCGGGCAAAGAGGACTGATTTCAACCACAGCACCTGCATTAGCAGAGAACTCATCTGCGCCAATTGCAGGAGCTGCAGCACGGGTATCACCATCAAAGTCATCAGTAATACCCGGAGACAGATCTGTCCCTCTGGCAACAACAAACTTATAACTTTCACCATCAGAAACTGCAATATGCAGGTCATTTAAAGGATTATTAAATAAATAACCAGAAACATCTGGATTGAGAAGTCCTGAACCAAAATTAGAACTGCCTGCTGTCACAGTTGCTGAATAACTATTTGCATCTTTACCGGATGCAGTTTTCCAGTCAGATAATGCAGCTTTAGTTGCATTTACCCAATAACCTAAATACGATTTTGAACCATTGCTGACAAATAAAAAGTTATAATCACTGGCATTCCAGTTTGAAGCAGAAGTAGTCGCAATAGCAAAGTGGCCTGTTACATAACCATTGGAAGCAAGACGGTCATTAATTAATATATTATTTTTTAAAGTTAAAGCATCACCTGTAGCTCCTACTGGTTGTCTGAAGAATGCATAAGAACTGAAATTATAACCGGTAACAGTTGAGCCACCATTAGACCCACCTATATATACAGTATTATAATAAATATTCGTAGTGGAAGAAGAGTTAAGATCAACCTCAATACCATATAACCCAATGCAATTATCACTACTTCCATTATTTTTTAGTGTTACCTGGTTATTGTAAATGTTCCAGTTACCATTACCTCCCGTACCAGAAGCATAAACATAAATTCCTTCTGTGACACCAGCAAAATCTGCGTTACGCATATCCCATATAACATTCCTGTCAATAGTTCCGCTTACTGTAAGAGAACCTCCTATTAGTATTCTAATTCCAAAGTTCCCTGAACCATAATATGATGAATTCCCAGCAAGATTTATGTATGGACCTGCGATAATGTTATGCTCTATAAGGTTTCCCGAAGTTGAAGTTGTAGGTGATATATATATCCCATCACTATTCCAGGAATCCCCAGAATACCAACCGCTTCCTTGTGCCTGTGGACCATTAATTGTATTATTAGTAATGATGGCCGGGCTTGATGCAGTATGAACTATACAAGCGACATATCCCCCAAAAGATTGCCCTGTTTGATAAAGGTAGTAGAAATAATTGCCGTCATAAGCAGTTGTCGAAGTAGAAGTACTCTTATTCCATATTCCATATATATATCCTCCAGCGCCATATAGATCAGCAGTCGCACCACCACTACATTGAATAATTTTACCTCCATCCGGAGTGCCTGCTGAGCCTGTTCCAAAGACATTATTGGTAAAGGTAGCATTGGTAGCACCTGTTACTTCAATACAAACAACACTGCCTGCCCAACCATTGGATTCATATATATTGGATATGTTGTTATTATCAACTAATACACTGCCCGCGGCAGATAATGAAATACCCTGAAGTCTTGTTTCTGTGGATGAATAAGGACTATAACTGTTACCCCAGTAAGTAACGCTTCCCCCTGTTCCACATTGTGCTGAACTACCGCCAATCCAGTTATTGGAAATAGTATTGCCAGTTGAAGATGAACCGGGTGCAAAATTAATTGCTGTCTGAACATTCTGACCATTAACACCGGTATTATAGATACTATTACCTGTTATTGTCCAATTATTTCCATTGCCTGTTGATGTAATGTTTATGCCATAAGCTCTGTAAGTAGTACCACCACTCCAAACCATGAAATT